>NZ_JBMLTR010000031.1:0-71991 GCF_049239865.1 Aquidulcibacter sp. | reverse complement strand
GGGCTTGGATAGGGGCTGAGACGTCTGTCATGGTGGTCTCCTAAAGTTTCAGCTTTACGTCCAGCACAAAGGTCCGCTGGGGCAACGGGTGCGAGACATAGGCTTGGTCATTATTGATGTTATCTACGCCTAGATTAAGCTGGACCTTGTCAGTCATGTCATAGGTGAGACGGGTGTCGAGGAAGAAGTAATCGGTCTGGAAGCCGTAGACGTCGCCTTTGCGGCCAAACAGGTCTGAAGTCGGAGTGGTGGCCTGCCGCCATCCCAAAGAAGCACGCCATTTCGGGCTGAACTTATAGCGGAAATTACCACTGGAGCGCCATTCTGGAATGCGTGGGAAGCGGTTGCCGACGGTTTCTGGATTGGCAAGATTGCGAATGGTGGTCGCGTCCATCTTGCTGACGCTAACATTCAGATCGAGACCTTCGACCCATAGGTCCTCGGCTTCGAAAATCAGTTCCATGCCTGATTGCGTGACCAGATCGACATTCTTGAAGCTCGAAACGACGGCCCCGAATTGATTGAGGCCACTGAAGGAGAAGATGGCGTCCTCTATATCTTGATAGAAAGCACTGGCCGTAATCTGCACAGGACCGACCTTGCCTCGACCCATCAAAGTGATGTCAGTCGAGCGTTCAGGGCGCAAATTCGGATCAAAGCTTTGTGGATCGATTTCACGCGTGACGTCGTCGATCCGCCCTTGAAACAATTCACCCACAGTCGGGAAGCGGGTCGCACCACCCAACGAAAGTTGTACTACGACGCCCTCCGTGACTTCAGCTTGGATCGAAGCTTTTGGGCTGAAAGCACTGTCCGTCCGGGTTGGATAGGCATCGGCCAGCAGCACCGTTCCAGATTGGCGTGCAATTGAGCCGTCAAAAGCCCGCCACCGGTCATAACGGCCGCCAAGTGTGAGGGTAACCGTGTCGGTCAGATCAACAGCATCCTCTACCCACAGGCCAAGAGACTCCGTCTTGCCAGCGGTTGAGGACGCAAAGGTCCGCCCTGTTGCCGCGTTCCAATTGGTGACGTTGAACGTGTTTTGCGCCGTCTCATAGAGATTGGCATTGAGGCCAAAGCCGACATTGTGATTGACAAAGCTCTGGTCAAACGTGATGTCAGCAGCATACCAGCCGGGATTGTCCTGCACTTGATAAGTGCCTGCGCCATTGAACTGGCCCGTTAGATAATCGCGCGAAGTCTTGGTATTCCAGATCGGCATCCAATAGCGCGAAAAATTGCTGCGGATATCCCACCCCGCCAAAGCACCTGTAAGCTTAAGGCCTGCAAGATATTCGGTGCGTTCAAATTCTGAGGAGGTAAGGCCAGTGGCATTCCAAATTTGGTTGTTAAAGCGCACGCGGCCTTGGCCGACAGGTGCCCCATTGGCATCTTTCAAGAAGGTGCGGGTATCGCGCAGGGTTTGGTCTGTCGTCCAACCAAATAGCATGGCGTCGGCCGTCCAGCCTGGTGCAAAGTCATAGGCGACCCGAAGGCGGGCTTGATTTTGGACGACGTCAACCGGGGAGGCCGCTCCAAAAACCGGCGTTGCAAGCTCTGGGTCCACAAAGGCGCCGGTAACAGCCGTTGCCGCAGCTGTGCCAGTTGCAGGGGTGAGGAGGTTGTAAGTCATGGACTGGCCGACATTGTCGAACCGGCGGAAGCCCGCGCGCAGGCGCAGCTTGCCGTCTTTCGTCACATAGGTGACACCACCCTCAACGCTATAGCCTGTGAAGGTTTCATCAAAGCCATATTCTTCAAATGGCATGATCATGGTTTGGGCGTTGAGATAGGCACCAGTCTTCTTGGGCTCGTCAGTGGTGACCGAGACTACTCCACCCATCGAATTGCCGCCATAACGGGCAGAATAGGGGCCATAGACAATGTCAAACTGGCGCACATCTGCTGGGCCAACTACATTCCATTTCGGAGGAAAGGAGAAAGAGTTCCCGAGGAAGTTGGAGACCAGAAAGCCATCCACCATCACAATGGTCCGTGCGCTTTGAACTGTATTGGCACCGCGCAGGGCCACCACCGCATTATCATCGCCTGCAAAGCGTTTGCGGACGAAGAAGTTCGGCGCATATTTCATCAAGTCTTCGACATTGATGGCATTGACCGCTTCAAAGTCCGCTTTGCCGAGCGAGACAGACAAGCCTCGCGGCACGACTGTGATCGGGGTGTCTCGCTGGCCGACAACGATGATGGTTTCGGTTGGCTTTTCGGAATCCGAGGCCGGAGAATCCTGCGCCAAGAGTGCGCTCGGAGTGGACAGGCAAGTTGCGGCCAATAGGGCCTTTAAAAAGAGCATATTGCGCCCACGCGGCGCTTTTTTGAGGGGGGTCATAATAGGGTTTCCAAGTCGAGAAATAGGCAAGCCGATGGAAGACCATCAGCGCGGCTTAAAGGATCTCAAACTTGGATAGGTGGCCCTGTTTTGGGTGGAGGTGGGGCGGCAAGGCCTAAGCCCGGGGCGACAAAGCTTGGTTGAATGACTGTAGGCGAAACAACGGCTTCAAATTGCACGGCCATGCTGGCCGCCTGCGGGGCGGCAAGTGGCACACCTTGGCCAGCAAAGGCGCATTTGGACCCATCATGGTCAGACGGCAGGCCCTGATGGTCACTGGCGAGGGCCTCTTCACCATGAGCAAGGATTTGGCCATCGCCATCCATAAAGGCGGTGACATTGCCTTCGGCAGTACAGAGCACGATGGGCGTGAGGCCGGCCGCTAAAGCTTGGGGCGCGACCATATAGCCCACGGGGATGGCGACCTTGATCGCAATCGCCAGCATCCCCACCCAGAGATGGAGTTTTTTCAGCCAAGAGTGCGTTGCGGAGGCGGGGTGCATCGGGTCTCGCTAGGCAGGCGCAACCAAAATGTCCAGCCTGATTGGCATTTACTTCGGCCTCAAATGGGCTGAGGTTCAGGCGGATTGCACCCGCAAGCTGGGGTCCAGATTGCGGCCGCGCCAGCGCATCCGCCAGCATAAATGCGGCCCGGTGGCGCGACCCTTAGAGCCGACATAGCCGATCAAAGTGCCCGGTGTGACACGTTGTCCCACCTCAACCGCCAAAGCGCTTTGATGCAGATAGGTGGTGATCAGGCCTTGGCCGTGATCAATCGCCACCATGCCCCCTTCAAAATGCATGTCGGGCTCTGCCAGCACAACAAAGCCGCTCGCAGGGGCATAAATGGGAGTTCCGCGCGCGGCACCCAGATCAATGCCGAAATGGGGTCGCTGGCTCTTGCCATTCAACATACGCGTCGCACCCCACGGGCTGGTGATGCGCACATCATCGAGTGGCCAGCGGAAAGCCTCTTCAAAACCGCGTGCAATTTGGTTGTTGCTGTCAAAGGCCTGACGCTTCAAGGCCGCGTCCGCCTCAATACGGGCAAGCGCTTCAGCCGGAGGGTCGATGGTAGCTTTAGGAAGGCCGCTGACACTGGTGACTTGATAGGCGCGCGGCGCGACATCAAGGCCGAACCGGGCGATGGTTGGCCCCATTGAGATGGAAATCAAGGCCTGTGATGGCGCGTCGCGGTCAAAGCCCATGACAAAGCGGCCGTCGCTATCGGCTTGGGTCGTGATGCCGCTGGCATCAATTTGAGCACCCGGCACCGTTGTGCAAATCACCACGCCTGACTGTTGCGGCGTGCCTGAAAAGCTGAAGGGCAGGGGTGAATGACGGGATTCAGGCGATTGGGCTAAGGCGCGGTCGCATCCGCTGGAAAGGCCCGTTAAGCCAAACAGCCCACCAAAAACAAGGGTGCGCCTAGCAAGATTGGTGTTGAGATTTAGGCGCGTGCGTTCACTTGCTTCCAGCGCGTCGTCGCTGCTGCTGCATCCACATAGGCTTCCTGCAGTTCGACCGACCAATAGCGTAAATCCTCCAGCGGGATGGGTTTCCCCGTCACGGCACAGCGCACAAACTTGCCGGGTCGCACAATGCTGAGTTCGGGCGTCCCGTAATGAACTTGGGCGGCACCATCGCCAAAAGATTTCAGATGATCAAGCATGCGTGTCACTTTAGGCGAACTTTGGCGGCGGTGCTAGTGTTTGAAGCAACCCGCAGGCTGGTTTTGATTACATGCACGCAAACATGCGGGCTAGCGCTTTTTGGGTGGTGGAGGTGTTGCTTGAGGAGCCGCCTTTTTGGGTGCGGTGGGGTCTTCTCGCAACCCCACTTGGTTGATCGCGGCCGACACAGCATCTCGCGCCGCCTTTTCTACCATTTCTTCCACGGCCCTTTGTTTCTCAGCCACTTGGCTAGGGGTGAGGCTAGGCGTTTTACCTAGCAGGACATCCAAGGCTGCGTGTGGCGATTTGGCTTCATACATGTCCGCATAGCCGCGGGTCACTAGGATTGGAGTCTGGCTTGTGTTGCGTCCAGGAAGATCTGCGAAGCAGGCCATTGTATAGAGGTAAGCGCAGAATATTTGATAATCGCCGCCGCGTACCGCTTCATAGAGGTCGCGCTCCATCCCGCCCCGCCACTCCAGTCCAGCAGCCAAGTTGGGCATGATTTTCCCAGATGCCCAAGCGGGAAGTTTTGATGCGTGGAACGGGTCAAGTTGAAAGGCAGACTCAAACCGACCAATTTGATCCACTTGAGGGGCAAACTCTTTCGGCAGAATCACAAGATTGACTTCTGCGCCAGCGGTCACCCACCGATTATGTTGCTCCCAAACTCCATTGCCGGACTGTTTCCAAACGGTCATGGCAATTGCGCCAACACCGGTGCTGCAATCACCGTCATAAGCCGCAATCAACTTCATCGCGCGGCCATCGGCTTCAGATGCTGGCAAGTTTTTAATTGCCGCAGCGGCGCAGCGGCCCTGCTTCTCCAAGTCTTGATTGAGTTTAACTTTATCAAGCTTGGTCGGCCGGGCAATTGCGCTGGCCGATCGAATGTAGTCCTCCCAATGCGGCATCATCGGCCGCTGGCTTTGGGCTTCGGAAAATGTTGGAACGACGCTTGCAAGCAGCAGCGCACAGACGGAAACCACAGGCTTTTGCAACATCGGCTCCAGAAGCAGAAAAAACTATCCCACTACTCTAGGCAGCAATTTGACTCTGTCAATCAGAAGCGTCGCGCGCAATCAAAAACGCGCGAGCTTTTGGCCCGCGCGTTCAATCAGATTGTTAGTATGCTTAGCGATTGATGATGGGCACGTAATCGCGTTGGGTAGCACCGGTATAGAGCTGACGGGGGCGACCGATTTTTTGGGCAGGATCGCTGTTCATTTCGTCCCACTGTGCGATCCAGCCCGTGGTGCGGGCCAGAGCGAAAAGCACGGTGAACATTTCAACTGGGAAGCCCATCGCCTTCAACGTGATGCCCGAATAGAAGTCGATGTTTGGATAGAGCTTGCGGCTGACGAAATACTCATCATTCAGCGCAATCTTTTCAAGCTCCATCGCGACCTTCAACAGTGGATCGTCCTTCACGCCAACTTCGGCCAGCACTTCGTGGCAGGCTTGCTGCATCACTTTCGCGCGGGGGTCGTAGTTTTTGTAAACGCGGTGGCCAAAGCCCATTAGACGCACGCTGGAATTCTTGTCTTTCACTTGCGCGACGAAGGCTGGGATATTGTCCACGTGGCCAATCTCTTTCAGCATGTTCAGGGCTGCCTCGTTGGCACCACCATGGGCAGGGCCCCACAAGCAGGCGATACCCGCGGCGATACAGGCAAATGGGTTTGCACCCGAAGAACCCGCCAAGCGGACGGTTGAGGTCGAGGCGTTTTGCTCGTGATCGGCGTGCAGGATGAAGATTTTTTCCATCGCTTTAGCGAGCACGGGGTTCACGACATAGTCTTCAGCCGGCACGGCAAAGCACATGCGCAGGAAGTTTGCCGCATAGCTCAATTCATTGCGCGGGGTCACAAATGGTTGGCCGAGCCAATATTTGTAAGCGCGTGCAGCGATGGTTGGGATCTTGGCGATCAAGCGGTGCTGGGTGATCTTGCGTTGGATCGGATCATCAATGTTCAAGCTGTCGTGGTAGAAGGCCGACAAAGCCCCCACGGTGCCAACCATAACGGCCATCGGGTGCGCGTCACGGCGGAAGCCTTCAAAGAAGCGGTCGAACTGGGCGTGCAACATCGTGTGATAGGTGATGTCGTGCTTGAACTTATCAAACTCGCCTTGGTTCGGCAGATGCCCTTCCAACAACAAATAGGCCACTTCGAGGAAGTTGGACCGCTCTGCCAATTGATCGATCGGATAGCCGCGATGCAGCAAAATACCTTCGTCGCCATCGATGAAGGTGATCTGGCTTTCGCACGAAGCGGTCGAGGTGAAACCTGGGTCGTAAGTAAAAGCACCCGTCTCTGCATAGAGTTTACGGATATCGATCACATCAGGGCCGGTCGCGCCGCCATAAATTGGCAAGTCAATCATCTTGCCTTCGAAATCAAGTTTAGCGGTACCCTTTGGTTCTGCTTTGCTTTCCATATTCATGCCCTCTTGTGTTTTGCTCGTAACCACAGTTTCCACGACAGAAGTTTACATCACGTCTCCAAGACGCGCTAAGCTTTCATCTCTGCCTAATAGCTCTAAGGCGATTGCCAAATCTGGTGCCGGAAGGCCACCCGTCAGTGCAGCGCGCAAGGGTGGACCGATTTTGCCAAAGCCAATGCCTTCGGCTTCAGCAAACTTATCCAGTGCCGCTTTGATCTCTGTATGCTGCCAAGTCTCGACATTTGCCAAGATCGGCTGCAGGCGGCCAAGGCGTGCGACCGCTTCTTCAGACAGTGTCTTTTGTGTCTTTTCATCTCGCGGCAATGGCCGCTGCGCAAGGATAAAGCCAAACTGGTCGTAAAGCTCCGGCAAAGTCTTGGCCCGGTCTTTCAGATACGCCACGGCAGCGGCGAGTTCGGCGTCTGACTTGGCAATCTCTGGCTGGCCCGCACGCGCGGCATGCTCTCGCATGAGTGTCACCAAGCGCTGGTCATCGGCCAAGCGCATGAAATGGGCGTTCACGCTGCCCATTTTGGCAAAGTCTAAGCGCGAGGGGCTTTTGCCGAGGCCTTCTAGGTCAAACAGTTCCAAGGCTTCTTCGGTGCTAACAATGTCCAAATCCCCCTTGGACCAGCCAAGGCGCAACAAATAAGCCCGCATGGCTTCGGGCAAATAGCCCATGTCGCGATATTCCTCGACGCCCAATGCGCCATGGCGCTTCGACAATTTCTTGCCATCATCACCATGGATCAAAGGGATGTGCGCATAGGTTGGGACTTGCCAGCCAAAGGCGTGGATCAGGGCAGTCTGACGTGCGGCATTGGTCAGATGGTCATCGCCTCGGATCACATGGGTGACGCCCATATCATGATCATCCACCACCACGGCCAACATATAGGTTGGCGTCTGGTCTGAGCGGAGCAGGATGAAATCATCAATCTCGCGCCCGGCAGTGGTCACAACACCTTGCACCTTATCGTGCACGCGGATGAACTCATTTTCGCTCGGTGCGCGCAGACGGGTCACGAAGGGGGCACCCGCTGGCGGGGTTCCAGAATCGGCATTGCGCCAAGGCGAACGGAAGGCGAGGCCTTTGGCTCGCGCGGCTTCCTTGAGGGCTGTTTCTTCTTCGCTGCTCAAATAGCAACGGTACGCTTTGCCGGCTTCAACAAGGCTTTCAGCGGCTTCCTTGTGACGACCAGCGCGGGCGAATTGAAACAAGGGTGGGCCGTCGGCTTCCAAGCCCAACCAAGCCAGGCCATCGAGAATCGCTTGCACCGCCGCGTCGGTCGAGCGCTCGCGATCAGTATCTTCAATTCGCAAAAGATATTTGCCACCTGCTTTTCGTGCGTAAAGCCAGTTGAATAATGCCGTTCTTGCCCCTCCAATATGGAGGTAGCCCGTCGGCGAAGGCGCAAACCGCGTCACAACATCCCGGCCTGTGGCTTCGTGTGTGTGGACTGTCGTTTCGGTAGGAGCATGCATGATGGCTGGGGCTTCTGAAAAAGAGGCAAATCAAAGGACGGAACAGGCCAATGAACTTGGCCTCCGCCGCCTCATAACACGCCACCGTGAAGGTGAAAGTGATCTACGCACTTGGATGCAGGATCGGTTACAGGAAATCCGCGATCATGACCGCGATCGACTGGTTTTGTGGCTGCCGGTTGGCTTTGCCTTTGGGGCAGGGGCGACCTGTTCGGTGCGCGCAGATGATCCCGCTTTTGTTTGGGTGATCCTGACATTTCTGGCACTCGGCCTGTGGCTTAGCTGTAGCTTGATGGCGCAGCGCAGCTCTGACCAGCGTCTCGCCAAAGCCATCTACACGCTAGGTCTTCTCAGTCTTTTCGCCGCCGCGTCTTTGGGTGGGGGCGCGTCGGGCCTGTTGCGGGCAGAATCGGCGAAAGCGCCGCGAGTCTCCGATGTCAAAACGCCTTATCTTGTGACAGGCTATGCAGAGCAAATTGACCGCACCCAGCGCGGAACTTGGCGCGCCAAGATTGTGGTCGAAACGCTGTCGCAAACGCGCTTGGAAGCACAGCCCAAATCGGTTCGCGTGGCACTCGCCCAAGACGAGCCGCCAAAGCCCGGCCAGAAAGTCAGGTGCCAAGCGTTTTTGAGGCCACCTCCGGGACCTGTTGTGCCCGGTGCCTATGATCATGCGCGGCGGGCTTGGTTTCAAGGATTGGGCGGGGTTGGCTATGCGCTTCGGCCCTGCACCGTGATTGAAGCATCCCCGCCTCTGACCCAATCCATTCAATTTCGATTGGCGCTTTGGCGCGCCCAGGCCGCGCGCTCAATTGTCGAGGCAACAGACAGTGATGGCGGTGGATTTCTCGCAGCAGTCACCACAGGCGACCGTGCTTGGTTGAGCGAGGCAGATGTGGAAGCCTTACAGGCGTCTGGCCTGTCTCATGTCATTTCTGTCTCTGGCCTGCATGTCGGCTTACTGGGCGGGCTAATTTATTTGGTGATCTGGAAGCTCGCGGCTTTGGTGCCCGCACTTTCGCTAAGACTTGACGCGCGCAAGATTGCTGCAGTCATCGCGCTATGTGGTACCGGAGCTTATTGTGTGTTCACCGGGGCAGAGGCCCCAGCTGTGCGGGCCTTCATCATGTCGGCCATTGCCTTTGGCGCGATCTTGTTGAACCGCAAGGCCATCTCCATGCGCGGCCTGGCCATCGCCGCAATCTGTGTTCTGGTCGCTCTACCCGAGAGCGCAATAGACCCTGGCTTCCAAATGAGCTTCTTGGCTACAGCAGCTTTGGTCGCTCTATGGGAAATCTGGGAGCGGCGGCGCGCAGGTGCGCCAGAGCTTGGCCTGTTTCAGCGGGCTGCGATGTGGCTGGGCGGGGCAGCGGCAACCAGCGTGGTGGCAGGCCTTGCTACGGCCCCAATTTCAGCAGCCACCTTTGGACGCGTGTCCGTCTGGTCGCTGCCCGCCAATCTAATGGCGGCCCCGATCTTGGATTTTTGGGTTGCACCCTTCTCAGCGATCGCGGCAAGCCTTGCGCCTTTTGGGCTGGACGATTGGGCGTGGCAGGCAGCCGCATCAGGCTTGAGTGTCACACTTAAGATCGCGCATTGGATTGCAGCCCTGCCCGGGGCGAGTGCGAGTGTCTCTTGGACCAGTTCGACAGCCCCCTTAATCCTGATCGTCGCAATCCTTTGGCTGACGCTCTGGCGATCTTGGTTACGGCTTTTGGCGATTGTCGCGATCACGGCTGGGTTGGCAATCTGGGCTTTCAGTCCCAAGCCGGTTGCGTGGATCGGCCCAGAAGGGCGGGCGATCTTGGCAACGCCACATGGGCAAGCCGCCAGCCTATGCCGCACATCAGGCGGGCGATTTGATGCGACGCGCCTTCTCGATAAAGCTGGCCTCAGCCAAGGGGACGTCGCGCGCCTGTTGCCCGAAGGCGAACATCGGCTTGCGCGAGGATGCACGCTGGGTGAAGGCGATTGGGAGGGCCGCTATGTTTATGCGGGTCGCGGGCGCGGCGTGCTGACGATCGGCTTTGATGGTCAGTCTCACGTCTTTGGGCGCGGCGACATTCCCACCGGTGCCCTATTGATGCGCAACGGGTGGCGGCTTTATTTTTACCCTGCCCCGCCGAGGCGCGGTCCTTGGGCCAAAGATGCGGCCGACCCCGGGGCAGCCGTACAAGCCAGCGAACCGCTGCTTCTGGACCATGAAGAATAAAGACCTAAGCGCAGGGCGCTCAGGTCTCTCATCGGTCAACAAGACTGCGTTTAGCGGCGCGGCGGTGGCGCGATCTTGCGCGGCTCTGCCAAGCGGCGGTCGAGATAAACGGCGGCACGATCCCGCAAGACATCCAGTTCATTACGGTAGAAATGGTCTGCGCCTTCAATCTGCTCCCACTCAACCAATTCGCCCTTTTGTGTGCGGATTTTGGAAGCCGAGCGTTCAAGGTCAGCCGGTGGGGAGACTTGATCGTTGGACCCGTAGAACATCATGCCCGAGGATGGGCAGGGGGCCAAGAACGACAAATCATAATGGTTGGCAGGCGTGGCGACCGTGATAAAGCCGTCGATCTCAGGGCGACGCATCAGAAGTTGCAGCGCGATGTAAGAGCCAAAGGAATAGCCAGCAACCCAAGTGACTGGGGCAACCGGGTTCTGGCCTTGCAGCCAATCCAGCGCGCTAGCGGCATCGGATAATTCGCCTTGGCCATTGTCGAAATTGCCTTGGCTGCGACCGACGCCACGGAAATTGAAGCGCAACGTGGAGAAGCCACGCTCGACAAACAATTTGTGCAGCATGACGGTGACGCGGTCTTGCATCGACCCGCCAGCTTTGGGGTGATTGTGAAGGATCAAAGCGATCGGTGCATTTTCCGATTCAGCTTGATTGTATCGGGCTTCGAGACGCCCAGCGGCGCCAGTAAGGATAAGTTCGGCCATGATGCTCAGTTTAATTCTTGACCTACGGGGTCGGGAATACTAGGTCCAGTAAAGGACCGGAACGGGCTCGTATCATAGGCCCGTATCAAAAAGCCAAGTTTTTCCGCAATGGCGCTGCAAAGTGTCCAAAAAGCGCCGAAAGGACTGCCGCAATGGAATTGTCGACCAAGGGACGTTACGCCGTGATGGCGATGGTGGATTTGGCGCTCAACAGCCCTGAAACGGGTTCATCGGCGCGATCTGTCAATCTGGGCGAAATAGCTGAGCGGCAGGAGATCAGCCAATCTTATCTTGAACAATTATTCGCCCGGCTGCGTCGTCGCGGGCTTGTGGAAAGTGCACGCGGACCGGGTGGCGGCTATCGACTGTCGGCTTCACCAGAGGAAATCTCGATTGGCGCGATTATGCAGGCCGTTGAAGAGCCTTTGAAAGTGACCCGCTGCGATGCCCATACACGGGCTGGCTGTCTCAGTGGCAATCGTCGCTGCATGACGCATGATTTGTGGGACGAGCTCTCGCGCCATATCAGCCAATTCTTGGGCGCGGTGACCTTGGCCGATGTTTTGGCCCGTCAATTGCCCGGCAAGGCCGACGAGATCGCGCGCTATAATCGGGCGGCGGCTGAATAATGGATCGGCTGTACGCAGATCATAATGCGACCTCGCCGCTTCGACCCGAAGCGCGGGAAGCCATGCTGCGTGTGATGGACCTTGGCGGTAATCCCTCTTCTGTGCATGGCGAAGGCAGGTCCGCTAAGCGCGCCCTCGAGGATGCGCGCGAGAGCCTTGCCCGTGTCCTAGAATGTGGCGCAGATGCCGTGACCTTTACCAGTGGCGCGACCGAGGCGCTGCACCTTGCGATGGAAAGCGCCAAGGCCATGGGCTTTGGCCCAGTTTATGTTTCTTCGGTGGAGCATGATGCTGTGTGGTCTTATGCCGTCAAATTGTGGCCCGAGGCACAGCTAATCCCCGTCAATCAGGGTGCCCTTCTTGATGCGGCTTGGTTAGGCCAGGAACTGGATGGTCAAGGCGGTCAGCCGCTTGTGATTGCTCAAGGAGCCAATAATGAGACAGGAACAATCCAGCCGCTCAATTTGATTTCCACCCGTGTCCGCGCGGCCGGCGGGGCGCTTTTATGTGACGCCGTCCAACTCTTAGGCAAGGTCTCGGTGGCGCAGTTTGCCGGCCTCGCAGACTGGCTGGTCGTGTCCTCCCACAAGATTGGCGGCCCCATGGGGGCAGGTGCCTTGGTCGCAGCACCAGGTATCGACGTTTTCAACGCCCGTGCCGGGGGTGGGCAGGAGCGCGGTGCACGCAGTGGGACAGAAAATGTTGCCGCCATTGCCGGCTTTGCCGCTGCCGCCGCCGTTGCCTGTCAGGATGATGCCGTGCTGGCTTATCAGGATCTGACCTCCCAAACCCGCCACGCCTTTGAGTTGGCCTTGGCGGGCGCCCTGGCAGACGTCGACTTTGTCAGCCACAATGTCCGAAGGCTCACCAATACGTCTTGCGTGCTGGTGGATGGCTGGGAAGGTGCGCGCCAAGTGATGGCGATGGATTTGGCCGGCGCTGCGGTTTCTGCTGGCTCTGCTTGTTCGTCCGGCAAAGTCAAAATGTCCCGAATTCTGAAGGCTTGCGGCTATAGCGATAGCGCCGCAGCCTCGTCCATTCGCGCCAGCTTTGGCTGGTCTAGCCGTATCGAAGACGGCGCGCGCTTAGCTGAACTTTATCTACAAGCCGCAGCCCGCGCTGGCCGCACGCTTTCCAATCAAGCCGCCTGAAAGGCACCTTTATCCAATGCCCGCAGTAAAAGAAACCATCGACACCGTTGAAAGCATTGCCGATTACGAGCATGGCTTCATCACCGATATCGAAATGGAAATGGCCCCCAAGGGTCTAAACACCGATATTGTGCGCTATATCTCGGCCAAAAAGGGCGAGCCAGAATGGATGCTAGAGTGGCGTTTGGCGGCTTATGAGCGCTGGCTGACTATGCAAGAGCCAAGCTGGGCCATGGTCAATTATCCCACCATCGACTTCCAGGATTCCTATTATTACGCCGCGCCAAAAGCCAAGATCGAGCTTAACAGCCTCGACGACCTCGATCCAGAGATTTTGGAGACCTATAAAAAACTAGGTATCCCGCTCCGGGAACAAGAGGTTCTGGCTGGCGTCAAAGGCGCACCCCGAATTGCGGTGGACGCGGTCTTCGACAGCGTTTCGGTGGCCACGACTTTCCGCGAAGAATTGGCCAAATCAGGCGTGATCTTTTGCTCCATGTCTGAAGCGATCAAGGAATATCCAGACCTTGTGCGGCAATATCTGGGCACCGTGGTGCCTGTGACCGATAATTTCTACGCGACTCTCAATAGCGCCGTGTTCTCGGATGGCACCTTTGTCTATATCCCGCCCGGCGTGCGCTGCCCGATGGAATTGTCGACCTATTTCCGGATCAATGCGGCCGACACGGGCCAGTTTGAGCGTACCTTAATCATCGCCGATAAGGGCGCTTATGTCTCGTACTTGGAGGGTTGTACCGCGCCGATGCGCGATGAGAACCAACTCCATGCGGCGGTGGTGGAACTGGTTGTGCTCGACGATGCGGAGATCAAATATTCGACGGTGCAGAATTGGTATCCCGGCGACAAGAATGGGGTTGGCGGGATCTATAACTTCGTGACCAAGCGGGCAGACTGCCGGGGCGTGCGCTCTAAGGTCAGCTGGACCCAAGTTGAGACGGGTTCGGCGGTGACTTGGAAATATCCGTCCTGCATCTTGCGCGGGGATGAAAGCCAAGGGGCGTTTTATTCCATCGCCATCACCAATGGGCATCAGCAAGCCGATACCGGCACAAAGATGATCCATCTGGGCAAAAATACCCGCTCGCGCATTGTCTCAAAGGGCATTTCGGCGGGCAAAAGCAACAATACCTATCGCGGTCTGGTGAGTGCGCATGCAAAGGCCAAGGGTGCACGCAATTTCACCCAGTGCGACAGTCTGTTGATCGGCGATCAATGCGGTGCCCACACGGTGCCTTACGTGGAAGCCAAAACGCCCTACGCCACGTTTGAACATGAGGCGACAACGACTCGCTTGAGCGAAGATCAGCTTTTCTATTGCCGCCAACGTGGCCTGCCGACTGAAGATGCGGTCGCACTTTTGGTCAATGGCTTTGTCCGCGAAGTCCTTCAAGAACTGCCGATGGAGTTTGCGGTGGAAGCCCAAAAGCTGGTCGCAATCAGCCTTGAGGGGAGTGTGGGGTGACCACCATCGCCGCCATCGACCATGTTCAAATCGCCATCCCCGCGGGTGGTGAAGCGGTCGCGCGTGCGTTTTATGCGGACCTGTTGGGGCTGACCGAAGTGCCTAAGCCCGAGTCCATGGCAGCCCGCGGTGGGGCTTGGTATCAATCGGGCGGCGTGAAAGTTCATTTGGGTGTGGAACAAGACTTCCGCGCCAATGATAAGGCCCATGTTGCTTTCCGCGTGGCTGATGTCGCAGACCTAGCCAGCAAAGCCGAGGCGTCAGGCTTTAGGGTCAAGCATGATGATGAGTTGCCCGGCCATGTGCGGGCGTTTCTCTATGACCCATTCGGCAATCGGATCGAAATTCTCAAGCCAATTGGGGAGGTATCGCCATGTTAGCGCCTTCACCAAAGGGTTTTGACGCCAAGGGCTTGGATCGCTTTGTCCGAGCTTATCAAGGTCAGTCGTTCATTGAGCGCTTGGGCGGCAATCAATCGATCCCAAGGATCGCGATTGATCAACGGCAAGCGACTCGCCGCAGCGGCATGAAATGGATTGATCGAGAGCAATTCTGTATCGGCTTGGACCAAATGGGCTGTGATGTCGAAATCAACAGGCAGCCAGAGCTTGCCGAGCGCCACTTTGAAGTTGATTTCGTAGATGCTGGCAACGCTCGCACAAACCCGGTTTGCCGGATCACGGATCAAAGCGCGGATAGAGGGCTTGATCTTGTCGGGCATAAACAGCCCAAACAAGATCGCATTGGTATCAAGCAGATAAGCCACGCTCAGCCTTCGGGATCAAACGGCTTGGAAGCTTCGGCCACGCCCATCTGTTTGGCAGGCTCAAAGCCTGTGATCGCTTGCTCGCTGGACCAAGCGTCAAATAGTTCGGGCTCTAAGGCGTCTTCCGGGATAGGCCCTAGATGGGCGAGTGTTCCGAAAAGATTGGCTCGACTTGGCTTGGTCAAGTCCGGCCCATTTGCGGCAAGCAGCCGGACCGCCTCTTTCCCTTTGCGCGCAATGAAAACGGCTTCACCGCGTTCGGCCCGCTCAATCAGTTCTGAGAGTTTGGCCTTTGCTTCAGCCACATTCATCACGGTTTTCATGAAGCTTATGTACCAAAAATCGACCACTTGGTCAATTAACTTGGTCCAACTTCGCCGGGCTGGAGCCATGCAATGATCCAGTCAATCAGCCAATCAAACCACGAAAATCCTCCCACTAGAAAGACCCTCTCATGTTGAACATCAACAATCTGCAAGTCGAAGTCGGCGGCACAACGATCATTAAGGGCCTGACGCTTGCCGTGCCTGCAGGTGAAGTGCACGCGATCATGGGCCCCAATGGGGCCGGTAAATCGACTTTGTCTTATGCGCTGACGGGCCGCGATGGCTATGAGGTCGTCGGTGGAACCGCAACCCTCAATGGCGCAGACTTGTTGGATCTTGCCCCGGAAGAGCGCGCCGCAAAGGGCCTGTTCTTGTCGTTTCAATATCCACTTGAGATCCCCGGTGTTCCGACCCTGACTTTCTTGCGCACGGCCTTGAACGCCCAGCGCAAAGCGCGCGGCGAAGGCGAAATCTCCGTGCCGGACTTTATGAAATTGTCGCGCGATGTCGCCAAGAAGCTCGGTGTCACGCCGGAGATGATGAAGCGTCCTTTGAATGTTGGCTTCTCGGGTGGTGAAAAGAAGCGGATGGAAATCTACCAAATGGCGCTTCTCGACCCGCGCTTCATGATCTTGGACGAGACCGATTCCGGTCTTGATATCGATGCGCTCAAAGTTGTGTCTGAAGGCGTGAACGCGCTGCGCGGTCCCGATAAGGGCATGCTGGTCATCACCCATTACCAGCGCTTGCTGGACCATATTAAGCCTGACCGGGTGCATGTGTTGGCCGGCGGCCGCATC
This sequence comes from Aquidulcibacter sp., assembly GCF_049239865.1. Classification (NCBI taxonomy): domain Bacteria; kingdom Pseudomonadati; phylum Pseudomonadota; class Alphaproteobacteria; order Caulobacterales; family Caulobacteraceae; genus Aquidulcibacter; species Aquidulcibacter sp. The sequence goes on along the minus strand of NZ_JBMLTR010000031.1, from coordinate 55,952 downwards.
GTCGATAGCGGTGGGCCGGAATTGGCCCTGGCACTCGAGGCAGACGGCTATGATCGCTATAAGGATGCCGCTTAATGGCCTTAGCCGAATTGACATTATCGGCAGGTGAGGCGGCGCTTTTAAACGCTTTTCCGCCCACCGAAGCAGGCGATGCGGCCCGCGCGCAAATTGCCGCTGAAGGCTTACCCAATCGCCGGGTTGAAGCGTTTAAATGGACGGATCTGCGTGCCGCCCTTGCCGATGGAATCCCAGAATCCGATGGGTCGGCTGGCCTGATCCCGGCTTGCCTGCAAGATGCGTTGGTCTTGGACTTTGCCCCCGATGGCTTTGGCCTTGAGGGAGAAAAGGACCTGGGCCTCATCATCGAGACTGAAGACAGCTTAGAACTTGAAGGCGCAGGGCCCTTGGCCACGCTGGCTGTGGGCTTTGCCCCGCGTGCGGTGGTTTTGCGGGTAACACAAAGCCAGAGCCGCCCTGTTGTCTTGCGCCGCCACCCCGGCGCGCCGATGCGGGTGCGTTTGGAATTGGATGCGGGCGCGCGGCTGACCTTGATCGATACTGGCCTCGCCACCGCTGGTCTTTCAACGGGGCTCTTAGAAATTGAGATTGGCGCCGGTGCAGAACTGGTTCGCTATAGCCTTCAAAATGGTGACACGCAGGCAATCGAGCTTACCCACACGGCGGTGGATGTTGCCGACACAGGTCGCTATCACGCGATTTCGCTGATGTTTGGCGGCAAGCTTGCGCGCGCTGAAACCCATGTGACCTTAGCGGGCGAGGGCGCGAGCTGTTTGATACATGGGGCCTATTTGCTCTCCGGCCACACCCATGCCGACATGACCACAAAGGTCGTCCATGCAAGCCCGAACGGGCAAACGCGGGAATTGTTTAAAGGGGCGGTTCAGGACCGGGCGCGCGGTGTCTTCCAAGGTAAAATCCTGGTCGAGCGCGCCGCTCAAAAGACCGATGCCCGACAAAACCACCATGCCCTGATGCTCAGCGAAGGGGCAGAGATTGATGCCAAGCCAGAGCTTGAAATCTATGCCGATGACGTTCAATGCGCCCATGGCAACACGATTGGGGCGTTAGACGATCAAGCCCTATTTTACATGCGCCAGCGCGGCATCCCAGAGGCACAAGCCAAGTCCTTGTTGGTGGAAGCCTTTGTGACCGACGTCTTTGAGGCAATTGAGCACGAAGGTGTACGGGAGTGGTTTTCTGAGCTGGCACGTATGTGGTTGGAGGCGAGTTCATCATGAACGCCCAAACTCCAACCAATCCTGCGGCCTTTGATGTTGCCAAAGTGCGGGCGGATTTCCCGATCCTGACTCGGAAGATCCACGGCAAGCCCTTGGTCTATCTCGATAGTGCCGCCAGCGCGCAAAAGCCTGAAAGCGTGATTTCGGCCATGGCGGATTTTCAACGCACCTCTTACGCCAATGTCCACCGTGGGCTGCATACTCTAGCCAATGAAGCGACCCAAGCGTTTGAGGATGCACGCACTAAGGTCGCCCGCTTTATCCATGCTGGCAGTGCAGACGAGATTGTCTTCACCAAGAGTGCGACCGAGGCCATAAATCTGGTGGCCGCTGGCGTCAGCCAAAGCTTGAAGCCCGGCGATGAGATTGTCATCTCCGAGATGGAGCATCACGCCAATATCGTGCCTTGGCACATGGCAGCGCAACGATCCGGCGCGGTGCTGAAATGGGCAGCCATCACGCCGCAAGGCGCACTCGATATGGACTCGCTGGCCGCCCTCGTCGGTCCGCGCACCAAAATGGTGGCGATCAGCCATATGTCCAACGTGTTGGGCAGCGTGCAAGATGTAGCGACCATTGTGTCGCTTGCCCATCAAGTTGGGGCGCAAGTTCTGATCGATGGCTGTCAGGGCGTGGTGCACCAAAGCGTCGACGTCCAAGCCATTGGCGCTGATTTCTATGCGTTCTCGGCGCACAAAATTTATGGGCCGACCGGTATTGGCGTCTTACACGGCACCCCAGAGGCCTTGAACCTGTTGCCACCGTGGCAAGGCGGCGGCGAGATGATTGAGATCGTCTCCAAAGAGCTGATCACCTATAATGTGCCGCCGTTCCGGTTTGAGGCGGGCACGCCTGCGATTACCGAAGCGGTGGGCTTAGGCGCTGCGGTCGACTGGATGATGGCGCAGGATCAAGCGGCGATGCATGCCCACGAACAGGCCTTGCTAGATCATGCGATGGCGTGCTTGCGCGGCATTAATGGCATCAGTCTTTATGGCACTGCACCTGGCAAGGGCGGCATCATTGCTTTCAACATTGATGGTGCCCATCCCCACGATGTCGCCCAAGTCTTGGACCGTTATGGTGTCGCCGTTCGGGCCGGCCATCATTGTGCCCAGCCGCTGATGAAGGCCTTGGGCGTCACTGCCACCGCACGGGCGAGCTTTGCCGCCTATACCAGTTTCGACGATGTCGACACCTTTGTTGAAGCGCTTGCAAAAGCGCGCGATTTTTTGCTGTAAGGTCCACCCATGAGCGATGAAACGACTGCCCCACGAGATATGCTGGATGTATCCAGCCCGCCTATCGTGCAACCAGATCGGGAGCCTTCCGACCTGCCACCCGAAGAGATCGCCCGCTTGACGGACGATTTGATTGACGCGTTCAAGACCGTCTATGACCCGGAAATTCCGGTCGACGTCTATGAATTGGGCTTGATTTATAAAGTTGATCTGAAAGCTGGCGGCCATGTCGATATCGACATGACGCTCACCGCCCCGGCTTGCCCTGTGGCCGGCGAACTCCCAATTATGGTAGAAGATGCGGCCAAGACGGTGAATGGGATCAATTCGGCCAAGGCCATTGTGACCTTTGATCCACCTTGGACGCAAGCACGCATGAGCGATGAAGCCCGTTTGGCTTTGAATATGCTATAGGTGGCACACATGAATTCGCCCGACCTGATCCCAACCCGCACCCGCCGCCCGCGCCCGCAAGTCGTGAGCCTGACAGACGCCGCTGCTGAGCGCGTGCGCGATGTCATGGCCAAGTCTGAAAAGCCCTATCTGCGCGTCGGCATTAAAAATGGCGGTTGCGCGGGAATGGAATATGTCATGGCCTATGCCGATGCCCCAGATCCTTTGGACGAAGTGGTAGAAGATAAGGGCGTGAAAATCCTCGTCGCCTCCAATGCCATCTTATTCTTGGTCGGCTCTGTCGTCGATGTGGAGAACACCAAGCTGCACTCCAAGTTCGTCTTCAAAAACCCCAATGAAACCGATGCTTGTGGCTGTGGGGAGAGCGTGACCATCGTTCCTGCCACGTCTGAGGCCTGATTTTGGCCAAGAAGGCAAAGGCCAATCCCGAACTAGATGCGCTGATTGCGACCGCGCAGGATTTGTTCAGCGGCTTAGGCGATATTCGGGTCCGCAAAATGTTTGGCGGCGCAGGCGTCTATTATGACGGCCGCATGTTTGCGCTTCTGACGGATAATGAAATCTATCTCAAAGCCGACCGGATCAATAACCCAAAATTTGACGCCCAGGATTGCCAACCCTTTCACTATGATAAAGGGACAGGCGAGATCATGACTCTATCCTATCGGGCGATGCCGGAATCGGCTTTTGATGATGCAGACGAAGCCTTGGTTTGGGCCAAGCTGGGCATTGAGGCCGCTGCCCGCGCGCAAAAATAGAGACTGGTAGCTTGGACCTATCCGCCATCCATCGTATCGAACAGGCAACCGCGCGCGGCTGGCCTGCCGTGCGCGAAAATCGGCTTGATGGGTGGCAAGTTTTTTCGGGGCTGGGTTTTGTTGGTCGCACCAATTCATGCTGGCCGTTGACCTATGCGGGGAGTGATGTTGACGCCTCCATCGAGGCGGTGGAGGCGCATTATCGTGCCTTGGGCTTGGCACCTCAGTTCAAATTGGTGACCGGTGGCGCAGACCCGTTGGACTTGCCCGAAAGACTGGCGCGGCGCGGCTATGTGGCCGTCAGCCAAGTTGCCGTGATGACTTTTGAGGGCCAGTTAGGCGCGCCCAAGCATGAGGTAGATATCAGTCCCCACGTCACACAAGACTTCATTCAGATCGTCTCAGAAACCAGCCATTCAGGTGGCGATGGCCAAGAGCGGATCGACATTCTAGGCCGCATACCTTGCCCATCTGCCTTTGGGATTATCCGCCAAAATGGGGCGCTGGCAGCAGCGGGGCTCTGCACCTTTGCCGGTGATAGCGCTGGCATAGCGGCCATGCGCACCCATGCCAGTTGTCGCAATCAAGGGCTTGCCCGTTCCGTCCTCCGCGCGATCATGGGGCGGGCTTTTCAGTCAGGCTATCGACAATTCTGGTTGCAAGTCGAAACCAATAATGCCCCGGCGCGACATCTTTATGAAAGTGAAGGCTTTGTAGCCGCCTACCAATATCAAACGGTGCGCCGAGAGCCCTAACGCGGGCATGGGTTCGATTTTAACATGCGCCATCTTGCGCTACCCCTTGCCACCCCTAACATAAGGGCGTCCTTTGGTGCGCGCATGTAGCGACACAAAGACGGTATGGAGGTTTAGATGGCTTTGAACACACGTTTTGCTGCTTTGGCATTGGTTGGCGTTGCCGCAACATCGGTTTCAGGATGTGGCTATAACACCATTCCAACGCAGGAAGAGGCTGCCAAGGCGGCTTGGGCCGAAGTTCAAACCCAATATCAACGCCGTGCGGACTTGGTGCCAAACCTTGTCGCGACTGTCAAAGGCGCTGCAGCACAGGAAAAGGGTGTTCTGACGGCGGTAACGGAGGCGCGCGCTTCCGCGACCCAACCCAAGTTTGATGCCTCAACCATCACCGACCCGCAAAAATTCCAAGAGTTTCAAGCGGCGCAAGCGCAGCTTTCAACCGCACTCATCAACTTCCGCCAAACCGTTGAAGCCTATCCGGAGCTACGCTCCTTAGAGGGCTATGCAGCGCTGCAATCCCAACTTGAGGGCACGGAGAACCGGATCGCCATTGCGCGCCGCGACTATAATGCCGCCGTGCAGACCTTTAATACCACTTTGCGGACTTTCCCCAGTGTGGTCTGGGCCAAGACGGCATTTTCGTCCTCCCAGCCCATGCAGCTCTTCCAAGCGACCGCAGGCTCTGAAAAGCCGCCGGAAGTGAAGTTTTAAGCGCGTGACCAATCCCGCCTTGCTGCGGCCTTCACCAAGCCTTTCAAGTCGCTTCTGGCTTTTGGCTTTGCTGGCGCTCAGCTTGATCGCCACATGTTGGATAACAAGCCCTGCTCGGGCCGCCGATCCTAAATTCCCGGTCCTAACTGGCCGGGTTGTGGATGATGCCAATATCATTCCCGAGGAGACCGAGGGCGAACTCATTGCGCAATTGGAGGCATTAGAGGCCAAATCGTCGGACCAATTGGTGGTGGTGACGGTTCCAAGCTTACAGGGTTTTGAGCTCGAGGAATTTGGCTACAAGCTCGGTCGGGCTTGGCAAATCGGGCAGGGCGAACGCCTGAATAATGGCGTCATTCTCTTGGTGGCTCCGAATGAGCGCAAAGTGCGGATCGAGGTCGGCTATGGCCTCGAAGGCATTTTGACGGATTATTATACCAGCGAAATCATTCGCGACAACATTGTGCCGGCCTTTAAAGCGGGCGATATGCCGGGCGGCATTGTTGCGGGTACAGCCGCGATTGAGCAGATTTTGACGACCGATCCAGCTGAGCTGCAAGCCCGGGCCGCCCGTGGCCTGAAGGCGGAGGCCAAGGACACAGGTGGCGATCCGATTGCCGTGATCATTGTGATTGCCTTTTTGATTTTCTGGATTTGGCTCTCGATCGCCAACACACGGCGTACGCGGTTTCGCCGCCATTCCCCTTGGGGCAGTGGTCCTATCATCCTGCATGACTGGGATGATGATGATGACCGCCGCGGCGGCGGTGGCTTTGGTGGCGGCTTTGGTGGTGGTGGATTTGGTGGTGGTGGCTTTGGCGGCGGCGGCGGTTTCTCCGGCGGCGGCGGCAGCTTTGGTGGGGGCGGGGCATCAGGCTCATGGTAAAACACGCGCATATGCATTTGACCGCTGAGGATAAGGCTGCAGTCACGGCAGCCATTGCGGCGGCCGAAACAAAGACCTCGGGCGAGATCGTGGTTGTCGTCTCGGGGCGAACCGTCGATTATCGTTGGATCATGCTATTTTATGGGGCCTTGGTTGCTATTCTCGTGCCCTTGCTCCTGATGGCGATTGGTCTGAACCCTTTGACCATTGGCAGCGCCTTCACGCTCTGGCAGGCAGGGGGGTGGAATGTCGGTCTTGGTGCCACGCCCGCCGATGAGGCAGCAACCGGCATGATCTTCATCCTAGCCCTACAGGCGATCCTGTTTATGCTGGTTTCGGCTTTAGACCTGCAGCCGGGTATCGCCGCGAAGCTGACGCCTGCTTGGATCAAGCGCCAGCAAGTCCATCGCGCGGCACGCGATCAATTCTTGGCACACGGCCTGCAACAGACCACTGGGAAAACTGGGGTGTTGATCTTTGTGAGCTTGGCCGAACATCAAGCCGAAATCATTGCCGATACGGGCATTTATACCAAGGTGTCCCGTGATGTCTGGCGCGATGTCATTGGCAAGCTGGTCACAGCCGCGCGCGAGCAAGCCTTAGGCCGTGGCCTGATTGCGGCCATAGAAGACAGTGCCACCATATTGTCGGTTCACTTCCCACGCCGGGATGACGATGTGGACGAATTGCCCAACAAAGTCATCATCATCTAGCGAGAAATCGCCTAAGCTTTGTCTGCTAAAGCTTTTAAATAAATTGAGTTTTTAGGTGCGGCGAACAAGCGTTGAACCATGGGGTCAAAGGCTTCCAGCGGCATGGCTTGATAGGCTGGATCAAAGGCGTTTTGGTCATGCCGGTGGCAGAAGCGCGCGGTATGCTCAAAATGGGGATGGTCGCGGTAAGCTTCGCGCATATCGCGGTCGAGCCCTAAATGATGGAAGAAATAATAGCCTTGGAAGATACCGTGATTGGCGACCATCCAATGATTGGCCTCGCTGACAAAGGGCTTCAAAATTGCGGCGGCAATATCGGGGTGATTATAGCTGCCCAAGGTGTCGCCAATATCATGCAAGAGCGCGCAGACGACATATTCTTCGTCCATTCCGTCGCGGTGGGCCAAGGTGGCCGATTGCAATGAATGGGTTAGCCGATCAATCGGAAAGCCACCATAATCGCCGTCCAACAGGCGCAAATGTGCCAAAACCCGGTCTGCCAAACCTTTATTGAAAGCTTTAGAATGGCCCGCAATGATGGCCCAATCTTCCTGTGTGCCTTCCATCATGGACTTAAACTGCGCTTGGTCTGAATGAAGATCAGAATGATGGCCGTCTGCCATGTTGGTGCCTCCCTTTATGTTTGAGGTAGGTTCACCCTCTTTTTGCATTTAGGCAAGGGGGATCAGCCTGCCCGCCTTGCGAGCCAAACCCCCACCAGCACCAAAGCCCCGCCCATCATCTGCACCGGGGTGAGGCTTTCGTGCAGCCACGCCCAGCCGAGGAAGCCGACCAGCACAGGCTGTAACAAGATCAAGACCGACGCAATGTGGGTCGGCACCATGCCAAAACCCACCGCTAGGAGGCCTTGCCCGGCCACTTGCGCCATCACGCCTAAGACCAAGAGTGGCCACCATTGCGCGATGAAGGATTGTCCGGTTGCTGGCGGCAAGAGGGGCTCACCCGAAAGGACAGTCACGGCCAAGCAGCAGAGCATGGCAAAGGCTGAAGAGAAGAACATAATTGTGCCTGCGCCCCATTGATTGCGCATGCTGGCAATGGTGATGAGATAAAGCCCGTACCAGATGGAGGTTAGGGCTGATAATCCGTCGCCCGCCAAGCGGTCTGGGTTGGTGGCAGGGGCCCCACCAGAGAGCAAGAGCGAACCGACAAGGGCGATCACGACTGCGACCCAATAGGCCTTATTGGGCAAAGCCCGTGTCGTTAGCCAGGTGACGGCAACCACCACAATCGGCGTCAGGTTCGACAAAAAGGTGGCGTTGGCCGCACTCGTGCGCACGATCCCCGCGTGCCACGTTGCCAAATCGCCCGCAAATAACAGCCCTGCCAGTGCCAAGAGGCCAATGGGCAAAGCAGTAGGCTTACCATCATTTGCTTTGGGTTTGGCTTCCAAATAAGCCCAGAGGGCCAAAAGCGGCAGCGCGAAGGCGAGGCGCCAAAACGCACTGGCTTGTGGACCCAGTGGCGACAGCTTCACCATAATGGGGGCCAGCGCGATGCAGGAAGCACCCGCCGCCAAGGCGATTGTCCCGAGGAATAGCTTTTGTGCATCGGTTTGGGCCACGCGCGGGTTCCTAAAGGCCAAGACTGGTTCGAATCAAAGCCGGGCTTGTGCCGCTTTCGCGCAAGCTACGCAATGTGACGGACTGATTACGCTTGGCAAAGCGCTTGCCATCGGCGTCCAAGATCAGGCGATGGTGCCGGTAGATGGGCGTTGGCAGGCCGAGCAGTTTTTGCAGGACGACGTGAATATGGGCGGCTTCGGCCAAATCTTCGCCGCGGATAACATGGGTGATGCCTTGGCTGGCGTCGTCGAGCACGCTGGCGAGGTGATAGCTGGAGGGAAACTCCTTCCGTGCCAGCACAATATCGCCCAATTGGCCGGGATCGGCTTTGACCCATTGGCCATTGGCCTCAAAGCCTAAACGATCCCAGTCAGCACCAATCACCGCCGCACTGCGTGCCAGCGACAGCCGCCACGCATAGGCCTTGCCTGTCGCCAGTTGGTCGGCCTCCTCGCTGGGCGGTAAAGGCGCAACAGGCTCTGGGCCTGAAAAGCTATGGGGGGCCGAAGCGATGGCCTCCATCAGCTCTTTGCGGGTCTTGAAACAGCGATAGAGCACGCCAAGTGCTTTCAAGCGTTCCAGAGCCGCTTCATAGTCCTCCATATGGTCACTTTGGCGACGCACCGGGTTTTCCCATGTCAGGCCCAGCCACGCTAAATCCTCATAAATGGCCTCTTCAAATTCAGGCCGACACCGCGTCAGGTCGGTATCCTCGATCCGCAGAATAAAGCGCCCTTGTTCGGATTGGGCCGCGTCAAAGGCCGTCCAAGCCGAAAAGGCATGGCCCAAATGTAGATAGCCGGTAGGCGAGGGGGCAAAGCGGGTGGCAAACATGCCTGCTCTATGCCGTGGGGCGGCTGTCCTTGGCAATTGGCTTTTGCTAGCATGGGCTATGGCAACAACAATCCTTACCGGCCCGCGTCGCGCGCCCACTTCTGGTCAAAGCCCCAAAGGCCTTGTCGTAAGCTTGCACGGCTATGGCTCAAACGGGGATGATCTGATTTCGCTTGCGCCCTATTGGGATCGTCTTTTGCCAGATGTGCAATTCAGCTCGCCCAACGCGCCCACGCAGGTGCCAGGCTTTGGTGCGATGTATCAGTGGTTCGCGATTGAAAGCATGGACCCCGTCCATTTGGCCAAGGGCGCAAAGGAGGCAGCGCCCCTACTGGAAGCCTTCCTCGAAGCTGAAATGGCGCGCTTTAATGTCACCAAAGCCCAGACGGCCTTGGTGGGTTTCAGCCAAGGCACGATGATGGCGCTGCAAGTGGGCTTGGCCTCTAAGGAGGCCTATGCCGGCATTTTGGGGTTTTCGGGTGCCTTGGTTGGCAGTCCGGATCTGGCTTCTAAGCCACCCGTCTTATTGGTGCATGGCGATCAAGATGACGTCGTACCGCTGGCGGCAAGTCAAATGGCCCAGCAGTTTTTAAGTCAGGCTGGCCTTGATGCACGCCTGCATGTCTCACCAAGGGCGGCCCATACGATTGCGATGGACGGTTTGCAGCTTGGCGGGGCCTTCTTGGCGCGGGTGCTTAAAGGGGCCTAGACTGCAGCCGCTTCAGGCCTTTGGCGAGGATGACGAACAAAAGCCCCATCACCAAAAAGCCGAGCCCCAAGCCTAATACATTCAGCCCAATCTGCCCCAGACCATATTTGCCGACATCGAGGAAGAAGTAAGGGTACCAATCTTCAAACCGGCCGCGCAGCAGGGCTGCACTGGTGTAAAGAAGCGGCCACGCCAGCCAGATAACAGCGTGGCCAAACTTCACCTCGTCCTTGTCCGCAAATAAGGCCCACCAAAGCAGCGTTAAGGCCGGGACAACATAATGAACCCCTAAATCACCGATCAGATTCAGGCCTGAAAGATTGCGCCCTCCGCTGAGAAGGAGGTGATAAATCACGCCCATGGTGGTGATATAAAAGGTCAGGGCCGCCAAGGCATGATTTGGGAAAATCTTGGGTCCTTTGGGCGAGGTTGCGATCAACCCCATGCTGATCGCGATCAAGCTATTGGTCAGGATGGTGAAATAGCCCGTCAGCCGCCACAGACTGTCCGCCAAGCCCATGCCATCGCGCATGGTCCATCCAACACTGATCCATGATTGCAGGATCAGAGCGGCACAGGTGAATAGGCACAAGAGGCCCGCAAAAAGTTTGGCGGCTGGTTTGGGCGGGTAGGTCGTCATAGCCCGTCACTGGCAGAGCAACTGCATCGACACAAATCGATATCGCATCTGTCATGTTTTCTTTGCAGTGAATCGGTTACTGATAAAGCGCAGAGCAGGAGGAAGCCGTTTTCAACAGGCCATACCATACCAGTCTCGCCGTCGGCCGTGCCGATCTCATGAAGATTGCTTCCCTGAAACACGGAGGCGACCATGAATATTGACCATCTGGAATTCGCCTCAAACCACCAGCCGATCAAGGCCCAATCGAGTTTAGCGGGCTTTCCGGCTTTGGTCTTAAACGCCGATTATCGCCCCTTGTCTTACTATCCTTTGTCGGTTTGGTCGTGGCAGGATGCGGTCAAGGCGGTTTACATGGACCGGGTCGAAGTGGTGGCGGAATATGATCAGGCCGTCCACAGCCCCAGCTTTGAAATGCGGCTACCCAGCGTCATTTCGCTCAAAGAATATGTCCAGCAAGACCGCGCCCCAGCCTTTACCCGCTTTAATCTGTTCCTGCGTGACGGCTTTAAATGCGCCTATTGCCATGCCACCGATGATTTGACGTTTGACCACGTGGTGCCGCGCTCTAAAGGCGGGAAGACAACCTGGGAAAACATCGTCACTGCCTGCTCGCCGTGCAATTTGCGCAAGGGCGGGCGGAGTTTGCGCGAAGTGGGTATGACGCCCCGCAAGCCACCGCGTAGACCGACCATGCATGAGTTGCAGGCCATGGGCCGCAAGTTCCCGCCGCACCATTTGCACGAGAGCTGGGTTGATTGGCTCTATTGGGATGTGGTGCTGGAAGCATAAGTCAGCCCGCCTAACATCATTGTAATCTTCTGGTCGCCTTATTGCGCGCAATGCCCCCTTCCGAGGAGGCTGTTAAGCTCCTATGTCGGATGAATGGCCAATTTCGCATTGGCCAAAGGAATGTTTTGATGAAGCGCCCTTTTGGACCAACCAGTGCAATCGCCCGCGAAACCCTGCGTCGTGGCATGGGCCGCGTGCGCGAAGCAGCGCCTCTACTGCGTAAAGGCCGTCTCGCTGGCCTTGGCTTACTTGGCGTTTTAATCGGATTTATACAAAGTGTCATCGAACTGGCGATGCGCGAGGCCTATGAAGCCCTCGACCGGCGCCATGAGGCGCAGATTAAAAAGGGTAGTGACACGATGGGACGGCGACGCGAATGGCGTGAAGAGGATGACGAGGAAGACCGCAAGGTCTATAGACGCAAAATGGAAGATGCCCGCCGCCGCTTTGAGCTTGAGATTCGCGCCGCGCGGGATGTTCAGCGTGAACAACGCCGTGCCCAAGGTCGCATTAAGGCGACTTGGACCTTAGCCTCTGTCGGTGCCGGGATTTTCTTGGCTGCCGTGATTGGTGATCTGTTGAACCCCGTTGCTGGTATTGGCTTTGGCATCATGGCCGGTGGAGCTATTTCGTGGGTAGGCTCATTATTCCTCCATCGCATCGGGAAGCCTGCGGCTGGAACAGCCGCAACGCCTGTGCCCGCCCGCCCTGAAATTGAAGCCCCAACGGTCAGCGAAAACGCCATGCCGCAAGGCCGTACCGAATTGGTGCAGCAGGTCTTGGCCGATGCCGCAACGGCGTTGCGCGCACTCGACGGCACCTTGTCGCGACTACGCCACCCAGATTCTGTAGCTTCGGTCGCGCGCATCGTTGCGGTGGGTAATCGCTTGATGATGATGGTGGCGGCAAATCCGGAGAAGCTGTCCATCGCCCAGCGCGTCTTCACCTATTATTGCCCCGAGACGGTCAAAGTCGCGGAAGCCCTTGCCAAGCTTGAAACCGACCCTGCCCCAGATATGGAGCGGATTGGCGGCACACAGACGATCTTGAAGAAGTTGGAAGTACTGTTTGAGCGGACTGAGCTGGAGCTTAAGGCCGATGAAGGCAAAGAGCTGGATATTGATCTGAAGCTTTTGGATCAATCGATCGAGTCTGATCTGCGCTATCAATAAGGCCGCCTTAGACCTTTTGGCAGACCGCAATCGCAACCCGGCATCCGGCCTTAATCACGGCTTCTAGGACGGGATGGCCGAAAGCCTCTTTCGCGCCTTCGGCAATGGCTTGATCCTTGTGCGCGATTTCTTCCTCGCGAAACTGGCGGATCATAGCCGACAGCTCTGGCTCTTGATCGCCTAATTCTTCGATCTGCTCGCGGTAGTGATCTTCGATCACTTCTTCGACGGCAGCCGTGCAGGCATGGGCGGCCTTCTCGCCCATCAGCGCCGTCACCACCCCCAGGCCAAAGCCAGCAGCGCCCCAGATCGGGCCTAATAGGGTTGGCCGGACTTTGCGTTCCAGCAGCAATTTATCAAAGGCAGCCTTATGCACCGCCTCATCGGCTTCTTGCTCAGCGAGTTGAGCCGCAATCTTGCGTGCGCCGGGCAGGCGCGAGAATACGGCACGCTGGCCCTCATAAATGCGGGTCGCACCAAACTCGCCGGCATGGTCAACACGTAGCATCTCCGCCACGCGGTCTTGGACAAAGCGGCGACCGGGTGCCGCAGGACGGCTGGCGCGGGCAGTGGTGGCTTCAGACATCTGATTTCTCCGTCAAACCGCGAGGATAAAGCACGCTTAAGCCCGAATAGATGGCGAGTTTGAGCGAGATCAACATATTCCAGCCCGCCATCGACAGACCTAGGAAAACCCAAGCCGCCTCATCGCAGGCCACCACGTGTATGGGTTGGTTGAGGGAGCCTAGCAAATCTGTAGGGACCGCCCCGCCGCCGGCAGCCGTGCAAGAGGGCAGGCCGGGCCACCACTTATACTCCACGCCCATGTGAAAGCCCGCCACAATCGCGCCGCCGACAAAGGCGAAGGTCAATAGCAGGTTTAGGGCGCGGTTTGTCATCTCTGCCCCTTCCATCCGGCGGGCTATAAGGGCGAGGGCGGCAATGGCGGCCGCAATCCAATAGGCTTCGCGCTGGTGCAAACAAAGCGCGCAGGGCGCAAGCCCAGCGAAGCGCTCAAACCCATGGGCAATGGCCAACATGGACAGGCTGGATGCCAAGGCGATCCAAGGCCATTGGGCCAAGATGAGGCTGAAGAAAGGGCGTAGACGCATCATGATGATATAGGCCGTTCCCTTGTCTTCGAACAGTTCAACCCGCACCCCACACGCATGCGACCTATTGTCCGATCATATTGCCCAACCAGGGCAGATGCTCTTGGACCAAATTTACCGCAAAGCCTGCGCCAGCAAACAGGCCCCAAATCATCACGACCAAAAAGGTCGACCAAGCAAGGCCCAATAGGCTGCCTGCCAGTGTGAACAGGCCGTCTGTCTGCAGTAAGCCAACGGCGATCAAAGTAATGGCAAGCGAGGGGATGGTGTTGGTGATGGGCAGCATGATGGTAACGGATGCTATCGCGCAAATCGCGCCAACCAGTCGCTCCGCCAAGCCGCTCGCCAGAAAGGTAAAGCGGGGTTTTGAAAATACGGTGGTCCAACGCAACCGCTTGTCGGCAAAGTCAGCAATCGACTCAATCCAAGCCGATTTTACCCGCGCTTCCAGCGCGCGTTTAGGCAACCAAACTTCTTGCGAACCCAGCGCCATTTGCATGGCTAATAGGAAGATCGGGATCGCGATCACCTGTGCGCCGGGTAATCCTGGCACCAAACAAGGAATGGCAAACAAGAGGATCAAGAGGCCAAAGGCACGCTCATCCAATTGATCAACAATATCCCCAATCAAGGCCCCGTCTGGTCCGGCAACCTTTTTCAGATTGACAATGGCATCGATAAAGCTGGTGGGTGGCGCTTGCGCGTCAGACGCGGGGGCAGGGGCAGATGTCATCGGCCGTCTATACGCCGCGGCTCAGGGATTGCCAATCAGGTTTGGCCACCGGTTGCATGGGGCGCTCTGAGTTTCGCGACCATCACCTGCAGGAAGTTGCAGAAAATCCGATTGCATTCACGGTCAAGCCCGTTTAGGAACTGCCCTCCCAACCGTGCCCCGGTGGTGGAATTGGTAGACGCGCTGGACTCAAAATCCAGTTCCGAGAGGAGTGTCGGTTCGAGTCCGACCCGGGGCACCAACGGTTTTTCAAGACAAATTGGCTTTTTGTCGCCCGCACTTGACCGTTGCGGACGCACTTCATTGCGGCATGTCAATTGTCATTGTTCTGGAGTGTAATGACCTCACACGGTACTTCAGGGTGCTTTTTTGATGTCCAGCGCCCCGAGGCGAATTTCATCGTTATCAAGATAGGCCCGCACCTTTAACCGCCCTTCTTCTAGAATCTGAAAGTGCGGCATTTGAAGTTGAAGGTTCATTTGCGCCATCTGAAACCCTTCAGTTTCAACGGGTGGGAGGCTGTTTGGATGTTCAATTTTCGCTTCTTGGAGTATTCGATCCTCTCCATTGACTTCTAAGAGCAGCCGCAAACTCAAGGGGCGGGTCTCGTTTGGGCTTTGAAGGAAATAGATTGATGCCCAAAGTTGGGGCAAGATTGTTGGGAATTCTTTGACAAACATGACCGCTGAATAGATGCCGATCAGCGAGATCTTGCCCGACATTTCAAACCGAATATCATCGCAAAAAAATGTGTATCCACTGGGAAGTCGCGGTTGAATGACGTTCATGCTGTCACGCGAGTCACTTTTTCAAGCGCAGATGTTGGCGGTTCCACACCAGTGCTGACATGCATAGAGCCATGGGTGGTCATGGTCATCGGGCTATTTTGAACGCCAAAGGCCGTAAAAATTCGGCCGGTTTTTTGATCCCGCGCTTCTATGACTAGTTCAACTTCTAACGCGTCAGCAAGGTCCGACAATTTGTCAATCTGCCAGTTGGGCGGGCTGGAAAAGGATCGTGTCATATAGGATTTATGGATGCCCAACTTGTCTGCCAAACCCTTTAGCGTCAGGCCTGCGTCTTGTTTGCGCTTCTGAAGTACGTTCCAGAACAGACTTTGAAAGGCCGCTCTCGTCATCTGGCGGCGATAATCTCGGGTGTAAGTGTCCAGCTCATTCATCGTCATCTCTCACAAGTTCTCCCAGATAGTCTTGAAACGCAGCCCCTTCGTGGGCCGGAACATTTGGAAACAGAGCATCCCATTCCAAAGGAATTTTCGATGCTTCAATCGAATAATTGTCCAAATTGCCGAGATCCCCGCGGATGAAAACGCCAAGCGCGACAAATCGATTTTTCCCCGCAAATCTGCCGAAAATCCGCCAGCCGGGGCGCGGATTGCGCAGTGCCACGACCCAGACTTGATGATGGCCTTGTAGCCATTTGAAATCCGACTTCTTCTTTTTATTTCGGGTGGCACTGACAATGTATCCTTTGCAATACCGACCAACAAACAGATCAAACTCAAGGCATGGGAACCCAAGCTCTGGCGTGATCTTTCCCGTTACCACATCACGAAGGGCTGATTTGGCCCAAATTGTCCGCCGCTGCTCTCCCGCGCGCAGAGGAACAATGGGCGTCAGCTCAACGAAGCCAGCAAGCTTTAACTGCGCATCACTTAACATAGTTGCCTTTAAAGTCAACCCATATTCCTCTCTTTAGAGGGTTTTTTGGATATAAGTGACTTTAAGGAAGCACGGTTTGGAAGTATTTACCAGTGAGTAAGGCGTAGGATAGATCAAGCTCGCCCAGCATTTAATTTGACTCAAATTCCATCCATTTCCGCAAGCCAAGTCTAAGGCTTTGCTGAGACGATAGGGCGTCACAGGAGTGTGCTATGGATGTTTCGTCATTGATGAATGCTAAGATGCAGGCGCAAGCTGCTCATTTGCAGATGGCGGCTTTGCGCGCGGTTCAAGAAACGCCGGGCCAAGAGCGCGCGCTATCAACCCTGTCGCAAGCCATTGTGCAAAGCCAAGATGCTTTTGCGGTCAGTGCTGCAAAAGCCATCAGTGGGATTGATATTCTGGTTTAGCCCTTCTTGGGGCCACTTGCTGGAGGTGGGTTGGAGACATCCACACCAGCCGTCGCCAAAGCGTTTTCCAGCTCTTCCTGATTAAAGCCCGAAACCAATTTCCCATTGATCACAAAGCCGGGCGTGCCGCCAATATTGAGATTGGTGGCTTGATCGCGCATGCCTGTGATGGTCGCTTCCACTTGCGGCTTGTCCATATCGGCTTTGAGTTTTTCAACATTCAAGCCAACGGTGGCTGCGATTTGGAATATTTGTTCGGGGCTGAGGTCGCCTTGGGCGGTCATCAGGGCATTGTGCATTTGCAGATATTTGCCTTGATTGTGCGCTGCAATTGCCGCCTTGGCCGCAGTGGTGGAGTTTTCAGACAGAATTGGCAGCTCTTTAAAGATCACGCGCACATCTTTGCGGGTTTGCATCAGGTTAGAGACCCAACCTTGGGCCGCATGGCAGAAGCCGCATTTGTAATCAAAGAACTCAATCACCGTGATCTTGGCATTGGCCGGGCCAAAGCTGAATTGGGCATGGTCACTCTTCAGGCTCTTGAAGGCAGCAGCCACTTTCTCATTCTGCACGCGCGCTTGTTTCGTTTCAAAGGCGCGCTGGGCTTCCAGCAGGATCTCAGGATTGGCAACCAATTCATCGCGTATCAGAGCGCGGACGGCAGTTTGTTGTTCTGCAGTCAACGACTTCAAAACGTCGGCATTAACTGGCGCTGGCGTTACTTGTGCGGCGGTCGCTTTAGCTTCACCCGTTTCTGCGGCTTTCTCGCCCGGCTTAGAGCAGCTTGCGATGCTGAGTGCAGTGACTGACAGAGCGAGGAACGAGACAAAGTAATGAGGGCGCATCAGCGACTCCAAGAAATATGACTGAATTTCTATCAGATTTTATCGGATAACTCTTAATGTTTTGCGTGCGTCTCTGTATCGCCGTGATCATGAGCAGCGTCTTCCAAATTGACGACCCGCAGGAGGCCAACAGAAGTTTCTGGTGCCGTGATGCTGGACGCGATTGGTCTTTCGGGCATCAGGGTCAGAGGACGGGGGTCATTGCCCCGTCTCCCAGCCTTGGTGGCGATGGGGAGGGTAATGGTTGAGATGTCGAAGGCGCGACGCCATTCTGGCGTTGCCCGCACCAAATTGCGCATCGCAAGGTCCGAGAAACGGTGGGCGCGTAACAGGTCGCCCAAATTGTAAGCTTCTTCGGCAGTCGCAAGACGGGCGAGGCCAACTTGTCCATTGCGATCCGCCACTACTGCCAATTGGTTCCAAGCAAAGGCGTTTGATGGTTCCAGCCGCAAGGCAGCTCTCAAACTCGCTTCTGCTTCTACCCGTAGGTCCGCCCGCTCTGTTGCCAGAAGCGAACGGGCGAGGCCAATGAGGAGCAATGCCTCATTTGGGGCTAAGGCAACTGCGCGCCTGTTGGGCTCAATGGAGGCCTCGGCTTTGCCATTTTCGTAATAGATTTGCCCCAACAACTCATAAAAGAATGGGTTTTCAGGCTGTTCTGCGATTAATTTTTGGGTTTCTCGGACCGCAGTGGTTAGGTCGGGTGCGCGAAAGGCTGCTACGGCACGGGCATAGCGCGCGTAAATCGATTGATCCGAGGCTGGATATTTCACAAAGGTGCGCGCTGGCGTGTAGAGGAAGGCTTGGATCTTCGCCTGCATCATTTTCAGGCGGTCAATATCGGCAGGGCTATCCATCGCATCGCGATTGGTCTGCTCATTCACCCGGTTTTGCAGCGCCTGAATGCGGTCTCCCGACAGTGGGTGGGACCGAAAATAGGGCTCCCGACGGGAGTCTGACAAAATTTCATTATAGCGAAACTTGGTGAAAAATTCGAGCAAGCCGCGCCCGGATTGTCCAGACTTTTCGAGGAAGGTCACAGCCGCCTGATCGGCGCTGCTTTCTTGCACGCGGGTGAAGGTGAAGAAACTCAACATCGCAAATTGTTGCGAACTGGCCAAAAGCGCGGCACCAGCATCGGGCGCGCCCGCCGCAATCGCCAACAGGCCAAGCGCGATGGTCACATAGGCTGGCCGCATGGCCTCACGGATGTTGGCATCTGAACGCGCCAAATGGCCGCCGGAAATATGCCCGGTCTCGTGTGCAATCACACCCTTCAACTGGTTTGGTGTCTCGGTTTCGAGGATCAGGCCCGTGTGTAGAAAGACGTTTTGGCCATTGGTGACAAAGGCGTTCAACGTCTTGTCGCCGACAATGTAAATTTTCACATCATTGGGCGCGAGACCCGCAGCCTCGAAAATCGGGTTTGAGTAATCGCGCAACGTGCGTTCAATTTCGGCGTCGCGGACCAAGGATTGGGCCTGCGCTTGTGGCGCGAAAGCAATTGCCACTGCAAAGCCGATCACCCCAAGGTGGGGTAACCAGGAAGATTTGGTTCGAGCGGCCGGGGCATGCTTTTGGCTGGCTGTGTCTCTCATCATCTTGGACCATTCAACCTTTCCAAACGCGACCAATACGAGCCGCCATTCTACCACCAAACTGTTTTCATGGATAATAGGGCAATTTCGCGGCAGAGGTATGAACCTCAGCTGAAACCGTGACAAAGGATGGCACGATCGCATGTGACGAGACATAAAAAGGGCCAGATTCCGCTTGGAACCTGGCCCAGTTTTCTTTTAAGTCGTCGAACTGACTTTAGTTGCCAAACAGCTTTTGGGCATTGCGCGACCACCAGCCACTCTTGCGTGGCGCAGTAGGTTCCGTGCTGGCCGGTTCTGCTGCGACGTCAGTCTCTGCAGCCGGGGCTTCAGGGGCTGCTTCAACGGCTGTTTCCACCGCAGGTGACGCAACTTCTTCGGCCGCTTTGGCTGCTGCTTTTGAGCCGCGTGCAGCCCGTTTGGCCGGGGCCTTTTTGGAAGGCGCTTCCGCTTCTTCCACAACCGGTTCCACGACAATTTCCACAGCGGCAGGGGCTTCTTCAGTCTCAGCAACCGTAACCTCGTCGGCGGCCTCAGTGGCCTTCTTCCGGCTTGGGCGTTTGCGCTTGGCCGGTGCTTCTGAAACGGGCAGGGGCTCGACGGCAGGAGCTGCCGTCAATTCGCCAGCGGGCGCTTCTGCTTCGCCGCCGTCGACATGGATGGTTTCCATGCCAGCGATTTGAGGCTCTGTCTCACCATCTTCACTCTGAGGCTGACCTTCGGCCTGCCCCATACGCATGGCTTCGCCCTCACGTCTGCGGCGACCACCGCGACGCCCGCGACGACGACGACGACGGGCTTGGGCTTCTGCTGGGGTTTCCCCTTCAGGACCAGCCTCTTCCTCGCCATCTCCATCGTCACCGCTTGCACCTTCGACGGCCTCACCGGCTTCACCTTCGGCTTGAGAAGCGCGCACGCTTTCGCCTTCTCCGGCTTCATCACGGCGACCACCACGACGACGTCTCCGACGACGCTTACCGCCTTCGCGTGGACCTTCACCGTCTTGGCTTTCTTTGGCGCTGACTCGTTCTTCACCGTCGCCGTCGGCTTCGACTTGATCTTCGTCTTCATCGTCTTCGATGATTTCATCATCTTCGTCGATTGGATCGTCAATCTTCACATAGACGGGTACGAAATCATCCTCGAGCAATTCTTCGCCAAGCTCAACGATCTCAAAGCGGTATTGGCCTGGAGTCATGTCCGACTCGGCAAATACCCGCACCACGAGACCGCGCTCTTGAACGAGCCGGGTGAGGTGGTCGCGCTTTTCGTTCAGCAGATACAGCGCGGTTGCGATATCGGCATGCAAAGCGACTTCGCAATCCTTGCGGTTCGCGACTGCAGCCTCAACCGAGCGCAAGGCTTGTAGGCTGGCAGATTCGGGCGAGCGGACACGACCCGTGCCATCACATGTTGGACAAATGTGGCTGGAACCTTCCAACACGCCCGTACGGCGACGTTGGCGGGAAATCTCCAGCAGGCCGAAGCCCGAGATTTTGCCCATTTGGACGCGCGCACGGTCAAAGCGCAGCGCATCTTTCATCTTCTTTTCAACCGCACGGTCGTTGCGGTTCTCTTCCATGTCGATGAAGTCGAGGACCACGAGACCGGCCAAGTCGCGCAAGCGCATTTGGCGCGCGGCTTCTTCGGCGGCTTCCAGATTGGTTTTGAGAGCCGTTGATTCAATCGAACGCTCCCGCGTGGAGCGGCCCGAGTTCACGTCAATCGCGACCAAGGCTTCGGTCTGGTTGATGACGATATAGCCACCCGAACGCAATTGAACGATTGGTGAGTGAATGCTTTCGAGCTGGCTTTCCACTTTCATGCGCGAGAACAAAGGCGTCGCCGCTTTATATTGCTGCACTTTCTTCGCGTGGCTAGGCATCAGCATTTTGATGAAGTCTTTGGCTTCGCGGTAAGCTTCTTCGCCTTCCACCAAGATCGCGTCGACATCCTTGTCATAAAGATCACGAACCGCGCGCTTCACCAGATTATCTTCTTCATGGATCAAGGACGGCGCGATGGATTTCATCGTGCGCTCGCGAATATCGTCCCACAAACGGAGCAGATATTCATAATCGCGCTTGATCTCGGTCTTGGTGCGCTTGGCCCCTGCGGTGCGGATGATCAGACCCATTCCTTTGGGTACTTCAAGTTCGGAGATAACCGACTTCAAGCGCTTGCGGTCACCCACAGCGGTGATCTTGCGCGAAATGCCGCCACCGCGTGGGGTGTTGGGCATCAGGACGCAATAGCGACCCGCGAGCGACAAATAGGTCGTCAGCGCTGCGCCCTTATTGCCGCGCTCTTCCTTGACGGCTTGGACCAGCATGATCTGGCGGCGGCGAATGACTTCTTGGATTTTGTAGCGACGTTGGGCCGCGCGGCGGGCGCGAACTTGTTCGTCATCGCCATCACCTTCTTCATCAAGGGCGGCTTGCTCAGCTTCTTCCGCGAGTAAGGCTTCGCGGTCCGCTGCTGGGATCTGGTAATAGTCGGGATGAATTTCGCCAAACGCGAGGAAGCCATGGCGGTTGCCGCCATATTCCACAAAGCCTGCTTGTAGCGAAGGCTCTACCCGCGTGACTTTTGCGAGATAGATATTGCCGCGAATTTGCTTTTTAGAGGCGGATTCAAAGTCGAAGTCGTCGATTTGGTTTCCGGCGAGCACAACTACCCGGGTTTCCTCCGGATGCGCTGCGTCGATCAGCATTGTTTTGGACATAGATGTAAGCTCCAGCGCGCTGGCTCGGCCGCAGGGCAACGCAGTGGCGTCGTCTCCCGGTCAATGAGCGCGAATCGTAAAAGGTTGTTGGTGAAAGTCGGCGCTGAACGAAGCGCGATGGGAGAGCAGCACCCAGATCCCGGCCAAAAGGCCCATGCGAATGGCGCGTCTGCACCATAGCTTCGCTTAAGATCAATGTCTCTAAAAACAGAGTGGCGCGCACTGTCATCGCCGCGGAGCGTCCCGACTTATAATATGCCCAAAGGCATATCGAATGAACTGGTTGAGACTTGGCTTTCAAATGCGCAAGTCCGGTTCCAAAAAAACAACACGGCACAGATCAAAATTTGATCCAGTCCGCATCGAAGTTTACACTGCCTCACTTCGCACCGAAAGGGAAGCGCGACTTGCTTCCTGATTCCACATTGGACAGGTCCGGTGGGTTAAAGGTATCAAGCTAAGGCTTATTTCCACACAGATTCGGCAGTCGGACCCTTTATGAAGCCATTGTCTTATCAAACAGTGATTGCAGCCGTCATCCGCCTGCTATTGGTGCAGCGGAAATTCGCTTGGCGTTGGGCGGGACTATTGGTCCTTGCGCTGGGTTTAGCCTCGATTTCTTTTGACTGGCGGGCACCCCTAACAAAGGGCAGCCCAGAATTTACGCAGGCCCAAGCCCAGACGCGTGGCTTGCCCCGTGTCAGCGCGATCACAACGAATCAAGCAGCCGAAGCGACCATCGTCACCATTCGCCTAGATCAATCGATTAAATATCGTTTCTTTGCCTTGGCAGCACCTTCGCCGCGCCTCGTAATCGATATGCCGCGTGTCAATTGGGGGCTCGGCAATGGCAAGGCAGGCACTTTGATCGGTGAAGGTGGTGTGTCGCAAATCCGCTTTGCCGATAAATCGCAAGCTGAATCCCGTATTGTGCTAGACCTTACCGGGCCAATGCGGGTGCGAAAGCACGAGATTGTGGGCGTTCTTGGTGGACGACAATTGCGCTTGGAATTGGTGCCAACCAATCCCAATACGTTTTCCACCGCCGCACCTTTGCCCAAGCCGCGAGCGGTTGAAAAGGTCAATAGTGTGCCAACACCGATCCGGCCCAATGCCTCCGGACGTCGATTTGTGATTGTGATTGACCCCGGTCATGGCGGCAAGGATCCCGGCGCTACCGGTGTGTCGGGTACTTTGTTCGAGAAGGAAGTGACCCTCGCCAGCGCCATTTTGCTGCGCGATTATTTGCGACGCGATCGCCGGTTTGAAGTGATCCTGACCCGTGACACCGATGTGTTTCTCACCCTTGAGCGCCGGATTTTGATTGCACGCGATAAGCGCGCGGATTTGTTTATTTCATTGCACGCAGACTCCGCCCCTACAGGCTCGCGCGCGGTGGGCGCAACTGTCTACACCTTGTCTGAAGCCGGTGGGCAACGGGCGCGTCAGCTTCTGAATAACGACAATTGGTCAATTGCCCAGCCCAACCAGACCCAAGATAAATCGGTGATGGAAATCCTGCGCGATTTGACCCAACGCGACACCAAGAACCAATCCGCTATTTTCGGTCAGTCTTTGATCGGCGAAATCCGCAAGATTGGGCCAGTGACCCAGACCTCGCATCGGCGGGCCGGCTTCTTTGTGCTGTTATCACCGCGTGTGCCCGCCGTTTTGTTGGAAATGGGCTTTATGTCCCACCCCGAGGACGAGGCTCGCTTGGGTAATCCTCAGTTTCGCAGCCGTCAGATGGCCGCGACGGCCAAATCAATCAGCACCTATTTTGATCGGGTGCAGGTGATCAGCGGTGGGGCTACCAAATAGGAATGCCGCCTGCCTCGCTTCCGGCAGCGCAACTGGCAAAGGGCGCTTTAACTTGCGCGCCAAGCAGGCCATACTAGCCCACTATATTGGAGGCTGCGTGTGACAGGGCAAAAGCCCAAAACGACGCAAACTCGACCGAGAAAGACCTAGCGACGATGCGTTTTTTGAAGATCATTGCTCTGACCGCTCTGGTCGCGATTGCCATGGGCGTGATCGGTGCTGTGATTTTGGTCAATATGGCGCTGCAAGGTTTGCCAGATCACCAGAAGCTCGCAAATTACCAACCCGCCGTATCGAGCGCTATTTATTCTTCAGATGGTCGTCAGATCGGGCTGTTCGCGCGCCAAAACCGCTCCTACATTCCAATTGAGCAAGTGCCAGATCATGTGATCGCCGCCTTTATGGCCGCCGAGGACAAGGACTTTTACTCGCACTCGGGCGTTGATTTGATGGGTGTTGCGCGCGCGGTCGTGTTCAATATCAGCAATCTGGGTGAGCGTCGCATGCAGGGCGCGTCGACCATTACTCAACAGGTTGCTGAAAACGTCCTGCTTCTGGAAGATGCGCGCGGTTCCACCTTGGACAAGATTTTGTCAAAAGTTCGCGAAGCTTTGGTCTCTATCCGGATTGAAGAAGTTCTGACCAAAGATCAGATCATGGAGATTTATGTCAATCAGATCTTCTTGGGCTTCCGGTCTTACGGCGTTCAAGCCGCCGCTCAAACCTATTTCGGCAAAGACGTGCGCGATCTAACCATTGCCCAAGCCGCTTATTTAGGCGCGCTGCCTAAGGGACCGAACAATTATAACCCATTGCGTCACATGGATCGTGCCGTTGGTCGCCGCAATTGGGTGATTGAGCGCATGAAGGAAAATGGCTTCATCACTGCTCAGCAAGCGAAAGCTGCCCAAGCAGAACCTTTGACAGTCAATCCCAATCCACGTGGTAGTTGGACAGACCCCGATGCGGGCGAGTTTGTGGAAGAAGTTCGCCGCGACTTGATCCGCCGCTTCGGGAAGGACGCACCCTATTCACGTGGCTTTATCATTCGTTCGACCGTGGACTTGGATAAGCAGAAATATGCGCGGGAAGCCCTGACTGCCAGCCTCAACCGTTTAGATCCGCGCCGGACGCGGGGCTTTGCAGGCGCAGTCGGCATGATGAGTGTCAACGGCGACTGGGCGGCCCGTTTGGCCAAGGCGCGCTACTGGCGGCCAGACCCTCGCGCCGTCTTTGCCATCGTGCTGGATGATGCCCAATCCTTTGGCCTCACCAATGGCACCAAGGTTCCGATTCCTCAGGCGGATAAGGATTGGGCACTACGGTCTTCGAAACCTTTAGCGGATGGGGCTTTGGTCTGGTTGGGTCGGCGCGATGACGGCACCCTCCAATTGCAACGCCATCAGGGTATTCAGGGCGCACTGGTCTCGATCGATGTTCAGACTGGCTCTGTGATCGCCATGGCGGGCGGCATGGACGTCGAGGATTCAGGCTTTAACCGCGCGACCCAAGCTAAACGTCAGCCCGGATCGTCCTTCAAGCCGATCATTTACGCGGCAGCCTTGGAACAGGGCCTAACGCCTGAAACCAAGATTTCGGATGAGAAAATCCGCGGTGGTGGCTGGAGTCCTGAAAATGCGGACCGCCGATTCTATGGCGTGATGACCTTGCGCCAAGCACTGGTGATGTCGCGCAATACGGTAACTGTGCGGATTGCCCGTCGGATTGGGATGCGTCGTGTGGCCGATTATGCCCGTCGCTTTGGCGTTTATGATGATCTGCCCAATGACTTGACCATGGCGCTGGGGGCAGGGGAAACCACCGTGCTGCGCTTGACCTCTGCTTTCGCCGTTTTCCCCAATGGTGGTCGCTATATTCCGCCTGTCTTCTACGACCGCTTGCAGGACCCGCGTGGCCGTACCGTCTGGCGCTCTGACCGGCGCTCGTGCCCGGCCTGCGATACCGCCTTGAACCCCGATGCCGGGCCTCCGCAAATTGACCCTTGGGGCGTGCAAGTGATTTCGCCACGCACTGCTTGGGAAATGACGGGCATTTTGCGGGATGTGGTCTTGAAAGGCACAGGTCGCGGCGTGGATTTTGGTCGTCCGGTTGCGGGTAAGACCGGCACCACCAGCGACTATAAGGATGCTTGGTTCGTCGGCTTCTCACCCTCTATCGCGACCGGGGTCTATGTCGGCTACGACTTGCCGCGCACGATTTATCAAGGCGCTTCCGGTGGTCCCGTCGCTGGGCCAATCTTCAAGCAATATATGATGAAGGCGCATGAAGGCCGTCCGGTTGAGGATTTCACCGCCTCGCCCGAAGTCACGCGCGAAATCGAAGCCGAAGAGCGGATGAATATTCTGGCTGAGCTTCAAACCAATCCAGCAGGCGCTGCGGCCACTTTGGCGCAAATGCGCAGTGGTCGCACCGATGGGCCCCGCGTGGACACGCGTCCCGGAAGCTCGATCGTGATCGATGACACACCCGCCGCGCGTGCGCCTGCGGCCAAGAAAGCTGCGCCCAAGGCTGCGCCTGCACCCGCGCCAACAGCCGCGCCGAAAGCTGAAAAAGAAGGCTGACGACGCAAACTGACACCACTTTATGGCCGGTCTGGACCTTCAGGCCGGCCTTGCTTATGTCCGCCCTCTGCGTGGATTGATTTTGGAGAGACCTTATGCGCGCCGAACTTGAAGCGCTCAGTCGTGATATTAGTAAATCCGTGGCGCTCTTGCGTCGCCGGCTCGACTGGGATGTTGCCCTGCGCCGCTTGGACGAACTTGACGCGCTGAGTGAGCGGCCAGATCTGTGGAATAATCCCCAAGAAGCCCAAGGCCTCATGCGCGAGCGCAACCGTATTCAGGCCTCGGTTGAGGCGGTCCGCCACCTTGAACGCGACCTTTCTGACCATGTTGAACTCGCTGAAATGGCCGAAGCCGAAGGCGATGAGGATATGATTGAGGAAGCGCGCAAAGGGTTGCTCGAAGCGAAGACCCGCGCGGACCGCGCTGAATTAGAAGCACTTTTATCCGGCGAAGCCGATGGCAATGATGCCTATCTTGAAATCAACGCCGGAGCAGGCGGCACCGAGAGCCAAGATTGGGCCAGTATCTTGCGCCGCATGTATGTGCGCTGGGCGCAATCGCGCGGCATGAGTGTTGAAGAAATTGAAGAGAGCGTCGGTGAAGAAGCCGGGATCAAATCGTCGACCCTCTTGATCAAGGGCGAGAACGCCTTTGGATGGCTCAAGACGGAATCAGGCGTCCACCGTTTGGTGCGGATTTCGCCATTTGACAGCGCGGCCAAGCGCCATACCAGCTTCTCCAGCGTCTGGGTCTATCCGGTGGTCGACGACACCATCGTGATTGATATCCAAGACAAGGATGTGCGCATTGATACCTACCGCGCATCTGGTGCCGGTGGTCAGCACATCAACAAAACCGATTCCGCCGTGCGGATCACCCACTTGCCCACGGGCATTGCCTGCGCCTCACAACAAGAGCGCAGCCAGCACAAGAACCGCGATATTGCTTGGAAGATGTTGCGCGCCCGCCTCTATGAAATGGAATTGCAAAAGCGCGAAGCCGCAGCCAATGCGCTAGAAGATCAAAAGACCGATATTGGTTGGGGCCATCAGATTCGATCCTATGTGCTCCAGCCCTATCAGATGGTGAAAGACCTTCGCACGGGGGCTGAGACCTCGGACACGTCAGGTGTGCTGGATGGCGATTTGGATATGTTCATGGCAGCCTCGCTCGCCCAGCGCGTCGGGGTCGCCACCGACCCAGATCAAGAATAAGCGGCCATGTTGGCGGCCATTCCGCCAGATTTGCCAATTGTCGCCGTACTGGACCGCTTGGTAGAGGTCCTGCAGACCCAAAATTCTGCCGTGCTTGTTGCCCCGCCCGGGGCAGGCAAGACGACTTCGGTGCCTTTGGCTTTGCTGGATCAGTCGTGGGCGGCGGGTAAGAAAATCCTGATGCTGGCACCAAGGCGTTTGGCCGCTCGGGCCGCAGCCGCCCGTATGGCTGACTTGCTGGGCGAAGCCGTGGGCGAGACGGTCGGCTATCAAGTGCGGCTTGATAAGAAGATCAGTGCGCGCACCCGCATCGAAGTCATCACCGAAGGCATTCTCACACGGCGCATGCTGACGGACCCCGAACTCAGCGATGTTGCCGCCGTCATTTTCGATGAAGTCCACGAGCGCAATCTGGAGGGCGACTTAGGTCTGGCTTTGGCGCTCGATATTCAAGCGGGCCTGCGAGAGGATTTGCGCCTGATCGCCATGTCCGCAACCGTCGAAGGCGGGCAATTGGCGGCTCAATTGGGCGGCGCAGAGCTCATCGAGAGCGCTGGCCGACTCTACCCGATTGAGACTTTCTATGTCGGTCGCACGCAAGATCAGCCGATAGAAGGTCAAGCTGCCAACATTGCCTTGAAGGCCTTATCGAAAGGGCCAGGCGATGTGTTGGTGTTCTTGCCCGGCACGGCCGAGATCAACCGCGCTTATGAAGCCATTCATGCCAAAGCCGCCACGATGTCTTGTGCGGTCATCGCCTTGCATGGGTCTTTGAGCCCCGCGGAGCAGGATCAAGCGCTTCGCCCTCAAGCCGGCGTGCAACGCAAAATCATCCTTTCAACCGCGATTGCCGAGACCAGTCTGACCATTGAAGGCGTGCAGATCGTGGTCGACGCGGGTCTATCGCGCAGGCCGGCCTTTGAGCCCGATAGCGGCCTAACCCGCTTGGTGACGGTGCGCGCTAGCCGGGCAGCGTGCGATCAACGTCGAGGGCGGGCGGGTCGAACCGCGGCGGGGCAATGCTATCGTCTGTGGGAAGAGGCCGAAATGGGCGCGTTTCCAGCCTATGATCGCCCTGAAATTCTCGAAGCAGACCTTGCACCCTTGGTGCTGACTTTGTCGTCTTTTGGCGTGTCGGACCCCGCCAGTTTAAAGTGGCTGGACCCGCCCCCGGCACCAGCTCTGTGGGAAGCAACCAAGCTTCTGATCGATCTGGAGGCCTTGGAAGCACCAGCCGGTCAAGCCTCCCGCCTGACCCCACATGGCAAGAAACTGGTCAGTTTTGGCCTGCCACCGCGCTTGGCCCATATGATCGTGCGGGCAGGAGACCTGGGCTTTGGCGCAACGGCAGCGCATCTGGCAGCTTTGTTGAGCGAGCGTGGATTGGGTGGCACCTCGCCTGATCTGGAACACCGTCTGGTCTCATTTGCCCGTGACCGTTCGCCTCGGGCCAACAAGGCGCGCGCCCAAGCCCATGGTTGGGCAAAGCAAGTTGGCGCAACAGAGGCCCCTGTTGCAGAATTGGCAGGGCGGGCGCTGGCGCTTGCCTTCCCCGAGCGCGTCGCCAAAGCGCGCGACCGCCGCGGTGGCTTCATTTTGGTCAATGGCAGTGGCGGCGAATTGCCCACCCATGAAGGGCTGGCGACTGCCGAATTTCTGGCCATTGGTGCCCTGCAGGGCAAAGCCGCCAATGCGCGGATTAATGAGGCGGCGCGCCTCGATAAGGCCGATTTGGAAGCGCTGTTCGCAAACCAGATTGAAACCCGTACCCAGACCCAATTTGATCGGGCGAAAGGGACCATGCAGGGCCGCTATCAACGCCGCCTCGGCGCGCTAATCTTGGAAGAGCGCCCGGTTTCCTTGACCGCCGATCAGATTGAAGCGGGCCTGTTTGATGCGGTCCGCAGCCTTGGCCTCGACAAGCTCAACTGGTCGGATCGGGCCAAGTCCTTTGTCGAGCGCTTGAAATGGCTTTACGCCCGCTATCCCGACCAGTGGCCGCAGGGAAAGCCCGGGGCTTTAGAAGAGGCTTTGCAAGTCTGGTTGCTGCCTGCCTTGGTGGGGGTGAAAGACCTATCCGATGTGGATGTGGCCCAAGCGCTGGAGAACTTCCTCACTTGGCCAGAACGCCAAGCCATGGCGCAAGCCGCCCCGACCCATTTTGTCACGCCCCTCGAAACGCGCCACACGATTGAATATGCGGCAGAGCAAGGTCCGACAATTGAGGTTCGTGTTCAGGAATTATTCGGCCTAGAGCGTCATCCCATGTTGGCAGGCGGGCAGGTGGCTTTGGTGTTCCAATTGCTCTCCCCTGCCCATCGCCCCATCGCAGTCACTTCTAATTTGCCGGAATTCTGGAAGGCTGGTTGGCACGATGTCCGCAAGGACATGAAAGCGCGTTACCCGCGTCATGTCTGGCCCGAAGATCCCGCAACTGCGCAACCGACGGCAAGGGCTAAACCGCGCACTTGACCTGAAGCGCAGCGCGCGTGAGGAAGGGGCATGACCCTACCGACTTTCGAAGATGTGCTGGAAGCAGATCGCCGCATCCGCCCACTTGCTCTCGTCACCCCTTTATTGCGCGCCGATGCGCTCGATCAGGCGACCGGCGGCCAAATCTTTGTCAAGGCGGACTGCTTGCAGCCGCGTGGCGCGTTCAAAATGCGCGGGGCTGCCAACGCCATGTTGAAGATCCCGATGGAGGACCGCGCGAAAGGGGTTGTCGCATTTTCGTCTGGTAACCACGCCCAAGGCATCTCTTATGTCGCCAAGCATTTGGGCATGTCGGCTATTATTGTGGTGCCGTCGGATGCGCCTAAGGGCAAGCTTGAGTCGGTTGAGGCCGATGGTGGCAAGATCGTCACCTATGATCGCGTGCTGGAAAGCCGTGAGGCGATTGGGGCGGCGCTGGCAGCTGAGACAGGTGCGACCTTGATCCCCCCGTTTGACCACCCGGATGTGATTGCGGGCCAAGGCACGTGCGGTCTTGAGATCATTCATCAAGTGAGAGAGTTGGGGCTCGAGCTTGATACATTGGTCAGTTGTGCCAGTGGCGGTGGTTTGGCGGCGGGCATTGGCCTAGCCTTAGAGGCTCTTTCACCCAAGACCCAGCTCATCGGGGCAGAGCCTGTCTCCCACGATGATTTGACCCGCTCGCTCGCCTTGGGCAAACGCGTCGCCAATGAACCGGGCACGCGCACCATCCAAGATGCGTTGATGACGCAAATTCCCGGCGAATTGACCTTTGAGATTCTCGCCCGCGTCGGAACCAAAGGCGTCGCGGTAAGCGATGACGAAGTCCTCCATGCGATGGCGTTTGCCTTCAAATATCTGCGGATCGTGTTGGAGCCGGGCGGGGCGGCGGCATTGGCGGCGGTCCTGTCCGGCAAAGTGCCGGCCAAAGGCCAAGTGATTGCCGTGACCGGAAGTGGCGGCAATGTTGATCCCGAGATCTTCATTCGGGCATTGGCGATCAAGGTTTAAGGTGAGGCTTCAGTTTTTCGCTGACGCTTGATCGGCGCGGAATTGGCGCGCACCCGTGGCGGCGATCCCTGTTGCTATCAGCAAGCAGAATGCCGCCAAACTTAAAGCTACACCCGGCAGACTGGGGTCGCGCACGGGGGCAATAGACCAAGCAAAAATAGCGGTGAAAACAAGTGGGCCAACCATGTTGGTCGCCGCCTGCACCGCGCCGACTGCCCCTTGCAACCGACCTTGCTCCTCTGGACCGATCTGTCGGGTCAGGAGGGACTGAACAGCGGCACCATAAATGCCCGCCAAGGACGCAATCGGCACAGAAGCCCAAAGAATGTATTGATTGGGTGCCCACGCATAAAGCCCATAGCCAAGCGCGCCTAAGAACAGCCCCAAGATTAACGTTGAAACCTCACCAATGCGACGAATGATCGGTCCGACGAGGCCGGCCTGCACGATCATGGAACTCAGGCCCACCAAGCCTAAAGTGAGACCAGCCACATCAGACTCCCAGCCATAGCGATAAAAGCCGTAGAGGACGAAGGTGGAGGGATAAACCACTTGGGCGAAATCACACAAAGCGCGAATGAGCGTGAGCTTGAGGATTTTGGGGTTTGAACCAAGAAATTGGATCGAACCAATTGGATTGGCGCTGTTCCAGCGAAACGGCCTGCGATTTTCAGGTTTCAGAGATTCCTTCAGCATAATCAGCCCAAACAGACCATTTAGGGTACAAAGTCCGGCTGCGACGAAAAACGGTAGGCGTAGGTTAATGCCGCCGAGATAGCCCCCGATTGCTGGACCCAGAATGAAGCCAAGGCCGAAGGCAGCACCCAGCATGCCAAACTTTTGCGCGCGCGTCTCTTTGGGTTCGGTGTCCGCCACATAGGCATTGGCGGTAGAACCCACGGCGCTGACGGCACCAGATAGAATGCGCGATAGAAGCAACAACCAAAAGCCAGGTGCAAAGGCAGTCAGCAAATTTGAAAGAGCTTGGCCGAAATTGGAGATCAGCAGGATGGGCTTGCGTCCGATTTGGTCCGAGAGCGCACCCATAATCGGCATACTGATGAACTGCATCAACGCCCAGAAAAACCCAAACACCCCAATCATGTGGGCCGCTTCACCGACATCGCCGCCTGTCATTTCTTTCAAGAAATTTGGCAACACTGGAACAATCAGCCCTAGGGCCAACATGTCCAAGGTAATCGTAATAAAAACAAAGATAAAACCGGATGAGGCGCGCTTCTCAGGCACCTCAAGGTTGGGTGAAGGCATGGTCATAGCGCTGTGTGGCAGAAATTTCGTGCAACGACCATAGATGATGCATAAAAAAGCGTCATGCTCATGTTGTACGCAGCCACTGGTCATGACAGCGGAAATTGGTTCTGCTAACCTAAGGTCAGTTAGTTTTTATGTTGGAATCGCGTTTAGATCAATTTGAAGTGAAATATTCGAACTGAACAAGCATTCGTCGTCCATTTGGAAGTTGAGAGCGCTGGGTTGAATTTGTTTTACTGGAGCATCTTATGAAAGAAGTCGCACAGTCGCTGGCTTTATGGATCATTTTGGCCAGCCTAGTTATGTTCGTTTCGCGGACAGAAGCGCAAAGCACTTACACACAAGAAGCAAGAACTTGCTCTGAAGGTCGCAACCTAAGCGATATTAGCACGTATCTGTGCCGATAAGGCGGGAATACAGGATCTGCCCTATTTCAAATATTTGGTAGTAGCTGATAAGCAAACGCGCCTTCCTTCTCGCCCTAAGGTTAAAGCTTTTCTGCCTCGACGGATTTGGCCATCACGAGAAACTGCGGTGTGGGAGACGGGGATAAGTAAATTGCGAACCTGCCCCGTTGCGCTGCAAGACTCTGCCTCAGAATGGCGGGCTTACTGGCCTCTATCCTTGCTCTTGGCGGCTTGAGCCGTTAGCGACAAGTCGACAATAAGGACCTTCAACCCATGGCAGTAGACGCAAACACCGTGCGGCGTGTCGCCCGATTGGCGCGCATCCACGAACCAGATTCCCGGCTTGAAAGCTTGGCTGGCGAATTGAACACCATCCTCGGCTGGATTGAGATGCTCAATGAAGTCGACGTCGAAGGTGTTGAGCCCATGACCAGTGCGGTGGAAACCACGCTGCCGCTGCGTGAAGATGTTGTGACCGATGGTGGTAACTCGCAAAAAATCGTCGCCAATGCGCCCCGCAGCGCGGATGGCTTCTTTGTGGTTCCAAAGGTGGTTGAATAATGACCCAATTGACTGAACTGACACTCGCCGCAGCCCGCGACGGTTTGGCGTCTAAGGCCTTTTCCGCGGTCGAACTGGCCACCGCCTTTAATAAAGCCATCGAAGCCGCCAATCCAAGCCTCAATGCCTATGTGGTGACCACGCCTGAGAAGGCGCTGGAAATGGCTGCCGCTTCGGACGCGCGTTTAAAGGCCGGCAATGCGGGTGCCTTGGAAGGCATTCCCTTGGGCATCAAGGATTTGTTCTGCACCGAAGGCGTGCGCGCAACTGCCTGTTCCAACATATTGGGTGAGTTTAAGCCCACCTATGAAAGCACGGTCACCAGCCAGCTGTGGCGCGACGGTGCGGTGATGTTGGGCAAACTCAATATGGATGAGTTCGCGATGGGCTCGTCGAACGAAACCAGCCGCTTTGGCCCTGTGGTCAATCCATGGAAGCGCCAAGACGGGGCCAATGCGTCTTTGACGCCGGGCGGCTCGTCGGGTGGGTCGGCCGCAGCGGTTGCCGCAGATTTGTGCTTGGGCGCGACGGCGACCGACACGGGCGGCTCAATCCGTCAACCAGCGGCTTTCACCGGCACGGTCGGGATTAAGCCAACCTATGGCCGCGCCAGCCGCTTTGGCATTGTCGCCTTCGCCAGCTCGCTCGACCAAGCTGGCCCGATTGCCAAGACGGTTTTGGATAGCGCGATCCTGTTGGAATCCATGTGTGGTCACGACCCAAAGGATTCCACCAGCCTGCAAATCCCCGTGCCCGATTTCGCAGCCGCGGTTGCGCGTGGCGTGAAGGGCCTAAAGATCGGGGTTCCAAAGGAATATCGCGTCGACGGCATGCCAGAAGCCATTGAGAAGCTGTGGAGCGATGGCATTGCGTGGCTGAAAGATGCCGGCGCAGAAATCGTCGATGTCTCGCTGCCACACACCAAATACGCTTTGCCCTGCTATTACATCGTGGCCCCAGCGGAGGCTTCGTCCAACCTTGCCCGCTTTGATGGCATGCGCTTTGGCACCCGCGTTGAGGGTGAGACTTTGACCGAAGTCTATGAGCAAAGCCGGGCGCAAGGCTTTGGCAATGAGGTGAAGCGGCGGATTCTGATCGGCACCTATGTGCTGTCGGCTGGCTATTATGACGCCTATTATCTGCGCGCCCAACGCGTTCGCACCAAGATTGCCGAAGACTTCCGCTTGGCTTGGCAGAAGTGCGATGCGCTTTTGACCCCGACGGCGCCTTCGGCCGCCTTTGGTTTGGGCGAGAAGAGCGATGATCCCATCCAGATGTATCTCAATGACGTCTTCACCGTGACGGCGAACCTGGCTGGCCTGCCTGGTATTTCGGTACCCGCAGCCCTTGATTCGCAGGGGCTTCCGTTGGGCTTACAAGTCATTGGACGGGCTTTGGACGAAGAGACGGTGTTTGCCGTTGCGGGTGTGCTTGAAGCGCAGTCTGGATTCAACGCTAAGGCGAAATCCTGGTGGTAAATCCTGACGCAAGCCTCTAAGCTTTCAAAAAGCTTTGAGGTTTGATTCAGGAAGGGCCGCTCATGGAAACCGATTATCTGATTGTTGGGGCAGGGGCCGTTGGTCTGGCTTTCGCCGATACTTTGTTGGATCAAACTAAGGCCCACATCACGATTGTGGATCGCCATGGCAAGCCCGGTGGCCATTGGAACGATGCCTATAGCTTTGTCTCCTTGCACCAGCCTTCGGCCTTTTATGGCGTGAACTCGCTGCCGCTGGGCCAAGACCGCATTGACGAGACCGGGATCAATCAAGGCCTGTATGAGTTGGCGTCAGGCCCAGAAGTCAGCGGCTATTTCGAGAAGGTCATGAACCAGCGGCTCTTGGCCAGTGGGCGCGTCAGCTATTTCCCGATGTCCAATTATCTCGGTGACGGGCGCTTTGTCTCCTTGCTCTCGGGCAAGGAAACCGAAGTGCACATCCGCAAGAAAACGGTCGATGCCACCTATTTCGGGACAACGGTTCCTTCGACGCACAGACCTAAGTTTGCGATTGAGGAAGGCGTGGACTTTGTCCCCTTGAATGAGCTGCCGCATTTGTGGAAGCGCAGCCAAGGCATGCCCAAGCATTTTGTGATCGTCGGGGCTGGCAAGACCGGGATGGACGCAGCCTGTTGGCTGTTGGCCTCTGGGGCTGACCCTGACTCCATCAGTTGGATCATGCCGCGCGATTCTTGGCTGCTGAACCGCCGCAAGACCCAACCCGGCCTCGACTTCTTTGACGAAACCATCGCGGGCCAAGCCGATATGATGGAGGCCTGTGCAGAGGCAAAAGATGTCGACGATTTGTTTGACCGCTTGGAAGCCTGCGGGGTCATGCTACGCATTGATCCCAATGTGCGCCCAACCGTCCACCGCTATGCGACGGTCTCGACCGGGGAAGTCGCGCAATTAGCCCGCATAAAGCACGTGATCCGCAAGGGCCGCGTGACCTCAATCAGCCCGACCTTAGTTGTTCTGGAAGGTGGGCAGGAAAGTTTTGGCGAGAATACCCTCTTCATCGACTGCTCGGCCACGGCGGTCGAGGATCGCCCAGCGGTGCCGGTGTTCCAAGATGGCTTGATCGTGCCACAAATGATCCGCATCCCTCAGCCGGCTTTCAGCGCGGCTCTCGCAGCCTATGTTGAGGCTAATTATGAGGATGATTCCACCAAGAATGGCCTTTGCGGATCCATTCCCTTGCCGCGGACTTTGGACATGTATCCCCGCGCTGTTCTGGGCAATATGATGAACCAATTGGCGTGGAGCCAAGACCCCAAATTGCGCGATTGGATTCGCGAGTCGCGTCTTGATGGGTTTGGAAAAGTGATCGCTTCGGTTGATCCCAATGACCATGACAAAATGGCCGTGCTGAAGAAGTTTCGGAAGTTCGCCATGCCGGCGGCGGCCAACCTCACCAAATTGATCCCGCCATCTTGAAATGCGACCAGCCACGCGCCAGAGTGGATCAACACAAGAATGAATAACAAAGCTCTGGGAGATGGCGCGATGATTGGGATTACAGCCTTTGGGGCCTATGTGCCGCGCTTGCGTTTGCAGAAGAAGGCGATGGCGCAAACCAATGCGTGGCTCGCGCCCAATCTGATGGGCAAGGCCAAGGGCGAACGTGCCTTTGGCAATTGGGACGAGGATGCGATTACCTTCGCCGTCGAAGCTGCCCGCGATGCTTTGGGCCCAGAGGATGACCGCTCGCATATCAAGGCACTCTATTTTGCTTCTACCACCGCGCCCTTCGCTGACCGCTTGAACGCAGGCATTGTGCAAGCGGCTTTGACGCTCGAACCGACCATCCAAGCCGCCGATATCTCCGGGACGCAGAAAGCTGGCGTGACGGCGCTGGCGCAAGCCTTATGCGTTGCCAATGGCGCGCCCGAAGGTGCCAATCCGTCTATTCTGGTCGCAGCTGGAGACCGGCGCGTGCCAAAGGCTGTTTCCGCTCAAGAGTTTGACTATGGCGATGGCGGGGCGGCCATGGTGGTTGGGCGCAACAATGTTCTTGCCGAATGGATCGGCGGGGCCGCCAGTACGGTTGATTTTGTCGACCATTTTCGCGGTGCCGATGAGGCCTTTGACTATCAATGGGAAGAGCGTTGGATCCGCGACGAAGGCTATATGAAAATTGTACCGCCAGTTCTCACGCGCGCTTTGGCAAGCGCAGGACTAGAGGCCTCGGCCGTCGATCATTTCATCCTGCCCAGCACCTTCAAGGGCATCGCCGAAGGCATCGCCAAGCGCTTGGGCCTGAAGCCCGAAGCGGTCTCTGACAATTTAGGTACGATCGTGGGCGAGACGGGCTGTGCGCATGCACTCCTGATGCTGGCTGGCGTGTTGGAGAAGGCGAAAGCTGGGCAGACGATTTTGGTCGCCCAATTCGGTCAAGGCTGTGAGGCGCTTGTCTTTAAAGTCACCGACGCCATCACCCAATTCAAGCCGCGCTTGGGCCTGTCCGGCTGGCTCACCAATCGGAAGGAAGAGACCAGCTATATGAAATATCTGGTCTTTAATGGCTTGGTGGAGTGGGATAAGGGGATGCGGGCGGAAAAGGACAATAAAACCGCTTTGACCACGCTCTACCGCTATAATGACGGTATTTTAGGGCTTGTTGGGGGCCGCTGTCAGGTGACAGGCACGGTTCAATATCCCCGCACCCGCATTTCGGTTGCGCCCAATTCGCCCGAAGTCGACAGCCAAGAGCCCTATAAGTTCGCCGAACGCGCTGCCAAAGTGCTGACCTATTCGGCGGACTATCTGACTTATTCGATGAACCCACCCAATCATTATGGCCAGATCGACTTTGAAGGCGGTGGCCGGATCTTCATGGATATCGCCGATGTTGAGCCCGGTGAGATCGATAGCGGCACGCAAGTTCGTATGGCTTTCCGTGTGAAGGAGTGGGACGACCGCCGCGGCTTCACCCGCTATTTCTGGAAGGCTGTTCCCGTGCGGTGAGGGAATTTACTGCTTAGTTGGCGAGAAAGTTGGGATATCCTCGGTAAAGCCAAACACTTCGACGTCCAATGGCATAGAGCCATAGTCGGCATTCTTGCAGCCTAGCTCTTTTGTCGCTTTGTCTCGAAGCGACCATTGCACTTGCCAGCTTGTTTTGCCGACAAGGGGAAAGATTTTATTGCCGCCAAGCCCGAGTAAAACCTCGGTTTTAATGGCGGCCTCTGAATTGTCGCTGGGTCGATAGGACAAGAGAATTTCTTTGTCACATTGGTTTGGATTGCGCCAAGACACCACGAGCCGACGGTCCGGGCTGACGAGGAATTGTTGCGGGGCTTCCTTGAGAATTTTGGTTTTGCGGCTAGTGTTAAAGGGCTCGGGCAGATAGATTTGTTCCGACTGTCCGTTGGATTTTTGACGGTCGAGCAGGAGGAGCGCCTTGGTCGTCAAATAAATGAATGCAATGACAAGCCCGAGTGCGATCCAACCGACAGTTTCACTAGGATTTGGCAGGCGTGACCTGTCAGAGTCAACGCGCGTGATTTTTATCTTAGCCCTGACGTCATAATCTGGCACTAATCACCCCTAAAGTAGGTGCATTATAGGATTGGTTGTAAGGGGTTACAAGGCCACTTCGACTTGCACGGTACTTTCACCCGACACAGACGAGGTCAGCCCCGATGACATCAGCCAATCGGTGAAAGGCTGGTTTTTAGATGAGGAAGCGGTTTTGGGCAGTTGAAGCGGGATGAAGTGGCAAGCCCTTTCGCGAACCTTACCTTCAATTTAGTAGACCCAAAGCCTTTACCCCTGTAACCACCAGACAGGTCGCACCGTAGGCCAATTGAAACGGGCAGGAAGAGGGACAAACCTATGGGATTGCGTCGAAAACTTGTTTTGGGGGCTGTTCTGATCGTTACGGGGCTAGCTTTAAGCGCTGGGGGATGTGCCCTGCAACGCCTTCCCAATGTCCCCCAAGAGATCACGGGTCCGCCCGCCTCACC
Source organism: Aquidulcibacter sp. (assembly GCF_049239865.1). Lineage (NCBI taxonomy): Bacteria > Pseudomonadati > Pseudomonadota > Alphaproteobacteria > Caulobacterales > Caulobacteraceae > Aquidulcibacter > Aquidulcibacter sp. Next base: position 17,565 of record NZ_JBMLTR010000031.1, on the reverse strand, counting down.
ACCCGTTCTGGCAGCATTCAAGTCTGACCCAGCGGTCCAAACCCAAGAAGACTGGCAAGACCGCCGCGCGCCCTTATTGAAAGCCCGCTTCCAAAGCGAAATCTATGGCGCGATGCCCGGACCCGCAGCCTATGAGATCGTTAGTCGCGAACTTCTTCAAAAGCCCGAGAAGGGCGCGATCGGCACGATTGAGCGCATCACAATTGCCATTAAAACGGCGCAAGCGGGCCCCTGGCCCGGTGGTCACCCGACCGTTGATTTGATTTTGATGATCCCCAAGGGCAAGGGCCCATTCCCGGTTATCGCAGGCGGCACTTTTTGCGGCAATGACGCCCTTCTGCCGAAACAGCCGGGCGTGCGCACAACCAGCATGGCCTTGCCGCAAGAGTGCGGCGGCGGGGCACCAGGTTTTCTGGTCACCGCTATTTTCGGCAGGCATGCCAATGCACCGCCTTGGGAGACCTTGGCTGAGAAAGGTTATGCCTTGGCATCTTGGCATCCAGGCGATGTGGTGCCCGACGTGCCTGTGGTAGCTGAACCCTATCTACAAGCTTTGACGCCTGTTGGCACGCCGCCTGACAAGCGCACGGGGGCCATTGCGGCTTGGGCGTGGACCTCCTCGCGCGTGGTGGACGTTTTGAGCGCGGACCCGCGATTGGACCCTAAACGGGTGCTGCTATGGGGACACTCCCGCCATGGAAAAGCTGCCTTGTTGTCTGCTGCCTTTGACCCAAGGCCAGCAGCCGTTTGGGCTTTACAGTCTGGTACCGCAGGGGCTGCATTGGGCCGCGATGATGTGGGAGAGTCGGTGGCCGACATCACAACGTCTTTCCCCCATTGGTTTGCCCCGGCCTACCGTGCCTTTGCGGGCAAACCCGCTGACCTGGACGTCGATCAGCATCAATTGATCGCGCTTCTGGCACCTCGCCCTGTCCTGATCGGTACGGGACGGCGGGACCAATGGGGTGACCCGCATGGCAGTTTCCGGGCGTTGAAGGGGGCCGACCCCGCCTATCAACTCTTTGGCGAGTCAGCCTTTAGCCAGACCAAACTGCGGCAACCCGATGGCACAGGCGTCTTGGCCTTTTACATGCGGCCAGGTCTGCACGGCATCCACACAGAGGATTGGGCAGAAGCACTTTCCTTTTTTGATCGCACCGTTCAAAAGCCCGCATCAAACTAGCCAAACAGCCGCTTGAAACCCGGATCAATCTGGGTCACAGTCTCCCAAAATAAAAAGTAATTCGGTTCAGGGAGGCATCAGCATGGCCGCAGGAATTCGTGACAAAGTCGCCGTCATTGGCATGGGTTGTTCCAAGTTCGGAGAGCGTTGGGATTGCGGCCCGGAAGAATTGATGGTCGAGGCTTATCTAGAGGCTATGGCCGATGCGGGGATTGAGCCGACCCAATTGGATGCGGCTTGGTTTTCCACCCATATTGATGAGATTGGCACCGGCAAGGGCGGCACACCTTTGTCTATCGCTTTGCGTCTGCCCAATATCGCCGTCACACGGGTTGAGAATTTCTGTGCGTCAGGCTCTGAGGCTTTTCGCGGCGCGGTCTATGCGGTCGCCGCTGGTGCTGCCGATATCGCGATTGCTGTAGGTGTCGAGAAGCTGAAAGACACTGGCTATGGCGGCCTGCCCACAGGCAATATGGGCACTTTTATCCCCCAGACGGCACCCAATGGCTCGGCCCCCGGTAATTTCGCGCAATTGGCCAGTGCCTATCGCGCCAAGCACACGGTTTCTCGCGAAGACCTTAAGCGCGCCATCGCCCATGTGTCCGTCAAGAGCCACGCCAATGGGTCGAAGAATCCGAAGGCGCATTTGCGCAATGTGGTGACCGAAGAACAAGTCATGGCTGCCCCAATGATCGCAGAGCCTTTGGGCCTGTTTGATTGCTGTGGCGTGTCGGATGGTGCTGCGGCTGCCATCGTCACGACGCCCGAAATTGCCCGCGCTTTGGGCAAGAAGGACTTGGTCTATGTGAAAGCCCTACAGCTGTCGGTCTCTAACGGGATGGAGAGCCAGCATAATTCGTGGGATGGCTCTTACTTCCATACTGCCCGCATCGCCGCGAAAAAGGCCTATCTTGAGGCCGGCATTGAGCGGCCGCGTGACCAGATTTCGATGATTGAGGTCCATGATTGCTTCTCTGTGACGGAGCTTGTGACCATGGAAGACTTGTTCATCTCGCCTGAAGGCCAAGGCTGGAAGGACGTCATGAACGGCTTTTATGATGCCGATGGCCAAGTGCCCTGCCAGATTGACGGCGGGCTGAAATGCTTTGGCCATCCGATTGGAGCCTCGGGTCTGCGGATGCTTTATGAAATGTATTTGCAATTGCAGGGTCGGGCGGGTGATCGCCAATTGTCGAACCCCAGTTTAGGGCTGACGCACAATCTGGGTGGAGCGCCTGCAAGTAATGTCTGTTCTGTCGCGATTATTGGCCTTTAAGGCGACTGCGCCTTTGGACTTGCTATTCATTGCGCGCAAAGACCGTCATCTGACGACAATGGCTAGTCAATTCTTGTGAATTGACTGCACAGATTGGGCTTTGGGCTGTCAAAGTTGTTGGCCAGACGCGCATGTGGCGCTACCTATCCTCTCAAGAATGGCGCGCTGCGCGAGTCGAAATTGATTGATAAGTATCTGTCCCATCGGCAGCCAAAGCACGCGATTTGTTATAAGAACCAGGGAGCTTGAGTGATGAAATTATATGGAAGTGACCTTTCCCCGTTTGTGCAGCGCGTGAAGATGCAGATTGCCGCTAAGGGTTTGGAAGTCGAGTATTTGCCACCCCCAGGCGGCGGTATGAAAAGCGAAGAGTTTCTGGCTATCAATCCAATCGGGAAAATCCCTTGCTTGGTAACGGACTCGGGCATGTCCTTGCCGGAGTCGGAAGTCATTCTCGAATATCTCGAAGATGCATTCCCGAAGCCAGCTTTGCGTCCTCGCAAGCCTGAAGAGCGTGCGCAAGTGCGCCTCATCTCGCGCGTGAATGACATCTATGTCGGCCCGGCGATGGGCAAGATTTTTGGTCTGATGGGCCCTGGCAAAGATCCTGAAGCCATCAAAGCCGCGATTGCGGACGTCAATACCGCTTTGGGTCATCTCGAACATGTGCTGACGAGCAAGAAGCATGCGGCTGGCAATAAGTTCAGCTTGGCAGATTGCACCATCACCCCAAGCCTGTTCTTCGTGGTCAAGATCCTGCCGGTTATGGGCGTGAAAGCACCTTTGAAGAATTTCAAGAAGATCGCCAAATATTGGAAGACCCGCGAGAAAGACGCAGTGACCGTGAAGGCAATCGAAGAGATGACGGCAGAAATGAAGGCCCGCTTCGGGATGTAATTTCTACCAAATCAAGTCGTCAAAAGGCCCGTCGGACTGAGAGGTTCGACGGGCTTTTTTGTATGGCCCTATTTCAGCGCATTAACCCGGGCTTGAACATCGGCGCTGAGCGCAGCGTAAAACAGATTATAGCCGGTTATCTTGTAAAACGTGCCCAGCTCAAACCGCGCCCGTGACAAGGCCGCCGGACGGTTCACCTCTACCCACAAGAGATCATCCCGACACATAGCCCCGGTCTCTCCGGGTAGCAGGGCCGGTTCTGTGCCGCGTTCCAGGCCGCTGGCGGCAGCAGAGCCCCGATTGGTGCTGGGGGCGGCATTGAGTAGCGGCGCGGCACCCGTCAGTGGGTTCACGCAGGCAAAACGCGCGCCACCGATAGCGCGATAGCCCTTGTCCGCTGTCCAGATGGTCGAGCGCTCCCTCAAGATGCGCGCGCCGCGTTGATCGCCGCCATCAAGACTTGTGTAACTGACAAAACAGCGGGTCTGCTTGGCGCTCTGGCAGGGCTTGGGAAAGCTCGGAACTGCACTGGGGCCTTCAAACAGGGCCGTGGGCACAGGCTGATCGATTACATAAGTGGCGGCCAACATCGGCCCCAGGTCGCCCTTTTCTTGTAACAGGCGCAGGACATGCAGGCCACCTTGACCGAGTCCTACGAGGACAAAGGGGCGCTTAGGATTGCGGGCTTGTTGAAACGTCTCAAAGGCGCGCGCCACATCTTCATAGGCGAGATTAAGCGCCTCGTGACTATCATCGCGCTGCGACAACAGGGCAAACAATACGGCTTGGCGATAGCGGGGAACCCAGAGCGGGCCACCGGCTGCAAAGGGCTCCGCATGATTGGGCAGCGCAATTGTTTCTAGCCGCGTGCGGGAAACATTGTCGGCAATATCCATGTTCCAACCCGTATTGCCGCTCCAAGCGGTCGTCGGGTGCACGATGAAGATATCGGCTTTGCCAAGGCTGGCATTGGCCCCTTGCGGGCGGAAAGCCCAAGCGGCGGCATCACTATAGTCGGGGACGGGTGGTGGCTCATCGACTTGAAATGGCACGGCAGGCTGGATCAATTCGCGAAACAAATTGTCGCGCATGAAATAGGCCGTTAGCCCCACCAAGAGGTTGAGGCTAATAATCCCGCCAATAATCCAGCGCTGCCAGTTCCGCTTCATGGCATCAGACCGCTATAATTGGGCTGATCAATCGCTAATTGGGCAGAAGTAATCTCGCGCAGGGCGGCCAAAAGGGCAGGGTTGTCGCACGAAAGTTCACCCGATCGGATGCGCGCGCAGACTTGTTTGGTCAGCGCTTCCAATAGGCTGGTTTGATCCTGCAATAAGTCCGCGTAAAGCGCTTGAGCTCGCGCGTCGGCTGCGGGTCTTTGGGCTATTTCTCGCTCGACCAAGGCCAAGGCATTGGCGGCGACCCGGGCATGAAAGGCGGCTTGGCCCGTGAGCTGAGGTGCCGCAACGTGGTTTAAAAATCCGATGACGGACCCCAACAATTCTTCAGACGAGGGGGCTTCATGCATGGGGGCGACCTTCGATCAGATTGAGCAAGTCGATTTCGGCTTCCGAAGCGCGCCTGCCAATCATGGCGCGTTCAATCGATGGGTCGGCTTTGGTGGCAAAGGCCTGATACATGATCAGGCACATAATGCCCCATTTGAAGCTGCCCAAGGCTTGAAACCACGTCAGGTCCTTGGGCTCAAATGAATGGCCCCCGGTGGACTGATACCCCGCCAACAAGTCTTCCAGCGGGCCAAAGCCACCAACCCGGTTCTCCCGCACGCCAAAGCGCCAAGAGTTGACACAGATCCAGCCCAGATCCTCGCGCGGGTCGCCCTGATGGGCGAGTTCCCAATCGAGGACAGCAGCTAAGCCTTCGCCGTTGACCATCAAATTGCCATTGCGAAAATCGCCATGCACGAGGGTTGTCGGCAAGGGTGCAGGGGCGTTCTGGCGCAACCAAGCCAGCGCCAATTCAAAGACAGGCCGATCCATCTCAAAGCCACGATAAATCGCCTCATAGCGGTCCAATTGATCCAAGCCATGGCTGACGGGCAAGTCAGCTGGCAAGCTTTCGGCCGCGACGGCGTGGATTTTCGCTAAAGCCTCACCGCATTGAAACGCCAGTCGTGGGCGGGCACGGCTATATTCCGCGTCGCGGAGGATTTTTCGGGCAATCGTCTGACCGTCAACATGGGCCATGATGAAGGCGTCGCCTAAGTCGTCATCTGGACGGCAGACATGGATAATCTCGGGGACGGGCGTCCCAGTTTGCGCGGCAGCGGCAATGATTTTGGCTTCCTTCACAAGGCCGATGGCCTCGCCCTTTGCTGCGCTTTGGAAGGGCGCACGGCGCAGGATCAGGGCGCGCGGTGCTTGGCCATGCACCTGCAAGCTGAACCCCCAAGTCTCTTGGCTAGCCCCCCCAGACAGCCGCGTCATGTCGGCTACCTCAGCGCTTGGTCCAAAGCGGGCCTGCATCAAGCTTGTGAGGGGGGCAATCAAAGCAGTCATCGGTCCACCTTGGGCAAGCTTGGCGGCTTTTTCAAGTGAGGTTGGTCGAAGGGGTTACGCCTTAAAGACAAACACATCTTCGCTCTGCAGGCTTAAAGCCACGCGTTGGCCTCTATCCGGGGCGTTTTTGGCTTCCACGAGGGCGGTGATGAATGCACCTTCGCCCGTGATCGCCTGCAGTTTTAAGGTCAAAAAGCGACCTACACCGCGGCGATCCACCACCATGAAATCCCCGGCTTCTGAAGCCGTCACGCGGGTTGTCTCAGGGCGGGAGCAGACCACGACTGGGCCATCAAAGGTGCTCGCAAAGGTGCCGAGGCGCGTTTTTACGTGGCCATTTTGGGCTTGGGCCTCCAAGCTCCATACCGCACCCAGCGCACGGGCCGCCTCTAGCGACTTAGGTGCGGAAAAGACATCACTGGGCAAGCCACTTTGCAGAATCCGGCCATGCTCGATAATGGCCACCTGATCGGCCACGGCGAGTGCTTCTTCGGTGTCATGGCTGACAATCAATGCGGCAACACCAGCCTCTGCCAAAGTCGCCAGCATGCTCGATTGCAGATCGGTGCGCAGGTGTGGGTCAAGGCCGCTGAACGGCTCGTCCATCAGGATGGCGCGCGGGCTGGGGGCCAGCGCGCGGGCGAGGGCAACGCGCTGCTGTTCGCCACCGGAAAGCTCATGCGGGAATGCCCCGCCTCGATCACCTAGGCCAACACGCTCTAACCAAGACGCCGCCAAGACGCGCCGCTCTGGCTTGCCCATATGGCCAAGTCCAAACGCGACATTGCCCAGAGCGGTCAGATGCGGGAAGAGGGCATAGTCCTGAAACACCATGCCTAACGGGCGCTTTTCAGGTGGCACCGTGGTGCGCTTGTCACTCACAAGCTTGCCGTCGGCATAGACTTCGCCCGCATCCAAGCTTTCAAGCCCGGCGAGGACGCGCAGAAGCGTGCTTTTGCCAGAGCCGGATTGGCCCAACAGTGCCAGCACTTTGCCAGCCTCCAAGCTCAGGCTCACATCATCCAGCGCCTTAACGGCACCAAAAGCGCGGCTCAAGTGGCGCGCTTCGAGGGCGAACTCACTCATGATTGGCCTGCCCGTGATTTAGAAAGACCGTGTGAAAACAATAAGGTCGGGATCAAAGCTACCAATACAATCGCAAGGGCGGGCCAAGCTGCTGCCCCCAAACGCTCATCGGCGGCATAGGCATGGGCGCGGACAGCCAAAGTATCGAGGCCGAAGGGGCGCAGAATGGTGGTTGCTGGCAATTCCTTGGCGATCTCGACCGCGACGATCAAGGCCGCCGCAAAGGCCGATGGAGCCGCCAAGGGCGCTTCTAGATTCAAAAAGCGCTTGATCCGGCTTGCCCCCAATGTTTGTGCCGACTCCCGCATGGAACGGGTCGATTTTTCAAGGCCCGCACTTAAAGGTTCAAGGCCTGCTGCGGTAAAGCGCGCGGCATAGGCATAGCAAAGCGCGATGATGGCTAATGGACCGCTCAAAGCAGCAACCATTTGTGAGCCACTCAAGGCTAAAGCTGCCAATATGCCTAAGGCCGTCACGGCACCGGGTGTGGCATAGCCTGCGAGACTAACAGCGCGGACAAAAGCGCTGGCTTGCGCGCTGCGCTGGCCGACAAAGGCGCTGAGGCCAGCCAAGACCAAGGTGGCGCTGGCACCCAGTGCGCAGAGAAGCGCGGTGGCAGCCAGCGGCTTACTCAAGGCCCGCTCGGGCAATCCACTGGCGATGGCGAGGTTGGCAAGGTGCAGGACGGGAATGATCAAGCCCAAGGTCAAAATAGCAAAGCAAAAGCTTGTAATCTGCAGCTGGACTAGGCCGGAAACCTTGGCCCGTTGTGGCGTGCGCCAACGGGTCGAGCCCCCTGATACCAAGCCCGCCCGTGACTTGCGCTCGAGCCAGACCAGAAACAGGACGCCAACCAAAAGCAGGCAGGCAATGCGCGCCGCAGCGGCCAAATCACCCATAGAGAACCACGCGCGAAACACACCAATGGTCAGGGTCGAAACGCCTAAATGATCCGCGGCCCCATAATCGGCGGCAATCTCTAAGCCTGTCAGCGCGGCCCCTGCGGCAATCGCCGGTCGTGCCAGCGGGAGAGCGACGCGGAAAAAACGCTTCCAAGCCCCGGCCCCTAACAGGCGGGCGGCCTCTAGCGCACAGACCGATTGGGCCTCAAAGGCGCTGCGCGCGGCCAGATACACATAAGGATAGAGCGTGGTTACATAAACCAAGGTTGCGATCCAAAACCCGCGCGCGCCAGTTAAGTCGCCCCACGCATAGGCCGATACATAGGCGGGCATGGCCAAGGGCAGCGCCAACGCCCAACTCAGCGCGGTCCGTCCCCAGAATTGATAGGCGGTCACAAACCAAGCCGCGATGACGCCGAAGATGGTCGCGCCAAGGGTGGAAATCACCAAGAGCGACAGCGACGTCAGCGCCATTTCGCCCAAAAGGACGCGGGCAATGTGATCAAAGCTTTCGCTCGGTCCAAAGGCCGCCAGCAGCGTGAACAGAACGGGGAGACCTGGAATCGCGACTAAAAGCGCGTAAAGCGCCCAAGCTTTAAGCGGCAGCCCAAGGGGTTTGGCAGAGCCAAGCCCTTCCCAGTCCCGCGTGGGGCTGGGTCTTGCGGCCGGATCCAATGTGGTCACTTCCAGCCCGCGCGATCAAAGACCTTCTGGGCCTCAGGTTGATTGGTGCCCAAAGCAGCCATGGGGGTTTGGGCTTCTTTGAAGCCGGCTAAGGCTTTCAATTCACTATTGTCGTCCATGGCGCTGGCGAGGATAGGGAATTCGTCATTGGCCTTGGCAAAGATCTTTTGTGCTTCAGGGCTTGCCAAGAATTCCAGGAAAGCGACCGCATTGGCTTTGTTGGGGGCATGAGCCGCCAGCGCGCCGCCTGAGATATTCACATGCGTGCCTGCACCGGCTTGATCGGGGAAGGAGAGGGCGATCTTGGCCGCAATCGCCTTTTCCACCGGGTCTTCAGAGCGTTGCAAGCGGACTGCGTAATAATGGTTCACAATGGCGACCGCGCATTTGCCCTCTGCGATGGCCTTCAATTGATCGGTGTCGGCGCCTTCGGGTGGGCGGGCAAAGTTTGCCACAACGCCTTTGGCCCAGGCTTCAGCCTTGGGAACGCCCCAATCCGCGATGAAAGAGGACATCAAGGAAAGATTATAGACATTGCTGGATGGGCGAACGCAGACTTTACCTTTCATGGCAGGCTCAGCCAATTGCGCATAAGTTGCTACTTGGTCGGCCTTCACCCGAACAGGGTCATAGGCGATGACACGCGCGCGCTTGGCAAAGCCAAACCAATCCTTCTTGGGTCCCTGCATATTGGCTGGGACGGTCGCGTCTAACTTGGCCGATTGGACCGATTGGAACAGGCCAGCCGTTTCGGCGCGCCAAAAATTGCCAGCATCGACCAGCAAGATGACATCTGCCGGGCTTTGTGTGCCCTCAGCCTTCAGACGCTCAAGCAGCAGGTCACCCTTCATCTCAATGCGGTTTATCGCGATACCGGTGTTTTTCTCAAACAAGTCATAGAGTTGCTCGTCCGCATCATAATGGCGGGCCGAATAAATATTGACTTCGCCTTTCGAGCCAGCGGCAGGCTCTGGCGCACCACAACCCGCAAGGGTCAGCAAAATTGTGGATGCAACAGCAACCGAAACAAACAGGCGGGCACGGGAGTTTTTGAGAATGGTTCGCATCATCAACTGGTATTGTCACAGCCGCAGGCATCCTGCAAGCCAAACTCACACTCAAAACCCGTATGTATGCGCGGCACAAAGTCGCGGCTTGGCTTTGGGCGCAATGCCAAAGCCAAGTCTATGACTTCAAGTGTCTAGGCTTCGTCGTCGCTGATGGGGCCTAGATGGATGGGGATTTTCATGAAGGCTGGGATGTCATTGCCAAAAGCCAACACATCGGGGTCCTGATCTTGCTGGCGATAGCGGCCGCCGCGATCATTCCGCTCACCCCGATCATTCCGATCATTGCGCTCGCGGCCACGTGGCCCACGGCTTTGATTGTCGCGTGGCCCACGGCTTTGACGTGGCGTGTCCGACGTGTCTTGGGGCGGAAGCAGTTCAAAGCTTTGGCTGGCCTCATCATCGCCGCCCAAATCAATGACAGCCATTGGGTCTGACACAGGCTCAGAAGGACGATTATCGGGCTTTGTGCGACGGCGGTTGCGGCCACCCCGACTGCGGCCGCCGGCGGCTTCCACAGCGGTTTCAACGGAGGGGGCTTCGCCTTGTTCAGCCGTCTCTACTGGCGCGTCGACGACTTCGGCTGTTTCAATTTGAGCTTCAACCGGTGCGGCAGGTTTGCCGCGCCGTGGCCGACTGCCGCCTTTGCTCGAGCCCGAAGCCGCTGCAGGCTTGCGATCATCGAACACTTTTTCTTGTGGCATGCCTTCGATGTCAGCAAACTCGATCGTCGTTTTAATCAAGCTTTGAACGGCATCGAGTGCTTTGGTATCGCCAGGTGTGACGACCATAAAGGCCTCACCCAAACGGCCCGCGCGCCCTGTCCGGCCGATACGGTGGACATAGTCTTCGGCATGGCGGGGGACGTCGAAGTTAAACACGTGGCTGACATCGGGGATATCAAGACCACGGGCCGCCACATCAGATGCCACCAAGATTTGCAAGTCATTATTGCGGAAGCGCTCCAAAGTTGCGGTGCGCACGCTTTGCTGCAAGTCGCCATGAATGGGGGCGGCATCAAAGCCATAAACCTTCAAGGACTTTGCCACGATATCGACGTCGGTTTTGCGGTTACAAAATACGATGCCATTCTTCATGGTCGCCATGGCCGACTGGATCGCAGCACGCAGCACGGCGCGCTTGGTCTTTGGATCAGAAGAGGGGCTCTTCAGCAGACGTTGCGTGATGGTTGCCGCTGCTTGGGATTGGCGCGCCACTTCGACCTTGGCCGGGGCTTGCAAGAATTGCTCGGTCAAGCGCTTGATTTCTGGCGGCATGGTGGCCGAGAAGAATAAGGTTTGGCGGGTAAAGGGCGTCAGCTTCACGATCCGCTCAATGTCCGGGATGAAGCCCATGTCGAGCATGCGGTCGGCTTCGTCGATCACCAACATATTGACGCCAGTCAGCAAGAGCTTGCCGCGCTCAAAATGGTCAAGCAGGCGGCCCGGTGTCGCGATCAATACGTCAACGCCCTTGGTCAAAAGCGCATCTTGGTCGCCGAATGAGACGCCGCCAATCAAAAGCGCCATCGTCAGCTTGTGGTTTTTGCCATATTTACGGAAGTTTTCCGCGACTTGGTCGGCCAATTCGCGTGTCGGCTCAAGGATCAATGTGCGTGGCATACGGGCGCGTGCCCGGCCTTGCGACAAGCGCTCAATCATCGGCAGGACGAAAGCCGCCGTTTTGCCGGTACCTGTTTGAGCAATGCCTAAAACGTCGCGGCCAGCCAAGACTTGCGGAATGGCTTTCCATTGAATGGGGGTAGGTTTGGTATAGCCCGTATCGGCGATGGCGCTCAAAAGCGGGGGCGAGAAACCCAAATCGGCGAAGGTTACGCCATCTGGAGTCTCGCTAATCGGGCCGGTATCACCGGTCCCGTTGTTGTCGGTCATTTTATCGTCTCACAATGTTTTGCGGCGAGGCGCCGAACATGGCGCGACTTACCCTTCATCCCCCTGGATGGTGGGCTCCGTGATTACCTCGTGAGCGTAATTGCGCCTAAAGTCAATGAAGCCGCGGCGTCGTTGCTTTTTCGGGCACGCGTTGTGGCTATTCCGACACGTCCTTCTGCTAGAAAACGCGGACTTAAGGCTGACCGCTTAACGCAGCAGAAAGCCAATCGGACTGTAATTGATGGTTGGACAAGCCAAGCCTGAGGCCGCAAACCTTGGATCAAGGCTGAACCCACATGATAGAGAGCCCTGGAGGACGACGCGTGAGCACTAATGACGGCCACCAAATATTCGATCCAGCGACCCATAAGCCCGCGCCTTTTCGCGGCATTCTTCCTGAAATTTGGCGCTATATCTGCGCCTTGTATCTGAAGCTGAGTGGATGGCGATTGCAAGGCGATTGGCCCGACCTTCAGAAAGCGGTGATTCTCGCAGCCCCCCACACGTCGAATTGGGATGGTATCCTCATGCTGGCCACGGCTGGCCAATATCGCATCACATTGCGCTTCATGGGCAAGAAAAGCCTGACCGAAGGCCCCTTTGGCGGCATTGTGAAGTGGCTGGGCTGTGTGCCGGTTGACCGATCCACCAGCAATGGCCTCGTCACCAGCATGACCACCGCCTTCGCCAATGCGCGTGACTTGTTCCTCGCCATTCCCCCTGAAGCAACCCGTTCGCGGGCTGAGGAATGGAAGAAGGGCTATTATCTGATTGCTCAAGCAGCTGTCGTGCCCATCGTCTTTGCCGTGATGGACTTTGCCACCAAGACTGTTCGCATCAGTGGCTCGCTTAAGCCAACCGGCGATTATGAAGCCGACTGGGCGTTGATCCGCAGCCATTATGAACGGGCTGTGGGCAAGCATCCGGCCAATTTCGCGCTGCCCGCTTAAACCAGATCGATCCGCTCTAAGGCAGGCTCTTGTTGATAGAGGGCCTGCACGGCACTAGCCCGACAAGCCCGACAGGCACCTTGGTTCAAATAGCCCTTATCTGTGATCTCGCCATCCTCAAGGCTCGGCGGGGAGGTCAGAAGAATGAGGCGGGTGACCCGTCTTGTTGCGGGCTGGCCAGCCCCGACTTTTTCGAGCGCTGCTTTGGCTTGCGCGCGCACGTTTTCATGCCACACCAAAGCATCGAGATCTTCGTCGAGGCCTGTAAGCTGACGGGCTTTGGCGAGATTGATAAAGGCTAAAGCACCCAATTCTTCTTGACCCTCACCACAGATGACGGCGTCGCTGAACAGGCCGTCTGAGGCTTGAACAAGCGCGGGGCGGACGAGGCCCGCAGGCACAAAGCTGCCATTTGCGAGCTTGAATTCTTCCGACAAGCGGCCATCAAAGGAGAGGCCGGCTTCGGGCTGGTCGGGGTCTACAAAGCGCAGCGCATCGCCCAACTTATAGAAGCCATCCTCATCATAGGCATCTGCGGTCTTTTCAGGCGCGTTGAGATAGCCCGGTGTAATACCTGGGCCTTTGACACGCGCCTCTAACTTACTGCCTTGCGGCACAAGTTTAAGCGTGAGGCCGGGCACGGGTAGGCCGACGAGCCCCATGACTTCATTGGGCCAATGGACGTTGCAAACCGTCGGCGCAGTCTCGGTTGCGCCATAGCCAGCCGCCAAGGTGATTTCCTCGCCCGTTTGCCGAACGGCGACTTGTTGTAAGCGGCGATAGACATCTTGGGTCAAAGCCGCCCCGCCATATTGCATAATGCGCAAATTGGAGAAGAGTGCTTCGGCCAAGTCTTCATCCTGTTCCAGCGCACTGGCCAAAAGCGTCCAGCCTAAGGGCACGGTGATGTGGTAATTGGGTTTGACGTGCTTGATCGTCGCAATCGTGGCCGCAAGGCCTTCAGCGGTTGGGGTACCGGGGTCGATCCACAAACTACCGCCTGCGTGCAGCAACATGTGCAACACCGCATTGCCGCCCAAAGAGTGGCTCCACGGCAAGTGATTGGCCATGATGATGCCGTCTGGCCAAATTTCAGCTTCGCGCGCGGCATCAAAGGTGGAACGAATTTGGGCGGCATTCACGGCCAAATTGGCGTGTGTGACCGTCACCGCTTTGGGCGAACCGGTTGAGCCAGAGGTCAGAAGATATTTGCAGGCATCGCGCGGGTCGATTGTTTGGAGATCTGGCGCGTCCTGCGGGTCGCCGAAAAGCTGGTCGAGCGAGATTTCCCCCGAGGTACCAAACCCGTCACCCGGCGAAATGACCGGCACGCCAATTTCTTCTGCCCATAGCGCAGGCTTGGCAAAGGCTAGGCCTTCCATAAAGACCGCCGAAGCACCCAAAGTCTTGAGAGCCTCGTGCAAGCGGCGCGGGTCGCGCGCTTTGGTCGAATAGGCTGGGGTAATTGCCGCGACGGCCAGCCCAGCCAAGGGGGCAGCATAGGTCAAAAGCGCATGGCTGATCGAATTGGACGAGGCGATGGCAATAATGCTGCCGCGCGCAAAGCGGCCATAGAGCCCTGCAGCAAGGGATTGCACCAATGTCCAGCCATCCTCATAGCTGAGGTGCCGCCAAGCCCCCGCCTCAAAGCCTGCAAGCCAAAGCCTGCGCGGCGCTTCATCAGCCCAATGCGCCAAGGGTGCCACAACATTGGCAAAAGCGGGGCGCAAGGGATGTGGGTTAGTTAGCAAGATGGTGCCGTCGGCTTGACGGGTCAGATCAATCTTGACGGGGGAGATATAAGGGGCAGCACGCATCAGCCACAAATAGCCGAGCCCGTTTCACTTTGCACCTAGCTCTTACTCTAATGGCTGTTGCCACGCCGGATTCGAATTCTTGGCGAGGCCTCGTTCAAGGGCTCAACCCGGTAGTGCTTGCCCTTGCGCTCTGGTGCCACCCAGCCTCCGGGCGGTTCCAATCGCGGGTTCCCTTCTGTCTGCTCTTCAAACTGGCGGACGGGCGGTTGTGGGGTGACCACCATGAAACCGCGCGTGCTTGGACTTTTCTCAAAGCGCTTGTCGAAGAAATGTTTTGGCGCTCCACCAGTTGGGGGCGGGATCAGTTCTTGCTCAATAGCAATTTTCTCCCGAGGGGCCGAAACAAGCTCTTGGTCCTTGCTCTCGGTTTGAGCCGAGGATCCAAAGCCAGCCGCTAACAATGCAAAGACCCACATGCCGCAAATCCCCAATGCGCTTTTACAATTGGGGATAGCTTGCAGGCTGTATTGGGAATGTCGAGTGAAACTCTTGTAACGTTGGCCCGTTTCTACCGCCAAATGATCACAAGGTTGCCTTAGGCCACCTTGCGGACAAAGACGGACCCAGCCGAATAGCCTGCGCCAAACGAACAAATGAGGCCCGTGTCACCTGCGCCCAGATCATCGCTATTTTTATGGAAGGCAATGATTGAGCCCGCAGAGGAGGTGTTGGCATAGGTGTCCAGCACAGTTGGGCTTTCATCTTCGCTGGCTTCATGGCCCAAAACCTTGCCCGCAATCAGGCGGTTCATATTGGCATTGGCCTGATGCAACCACATGCGGCGTAGGCCTGAAGCTTCAAGGCCCAAGGTTTCCATGTGCTCGATGATCATGGCCGCGACCATGGGCACAACTTCTTTGAACACCTTCCGGCCTTCTTGGACAAACAGCTTATCCTTGGCACCAATGCCTTCAGGCGCGGTGTGGTTCAAAAAGCCAAAATTGTTGCGAATATTGTTGGAGAATTGGGTTTTGAGCTTGGTGCCCAAAATCTCCCAATGCGGCTTGTCGCCAACGACATCGGCGGCCTCAATCAGGATGGCCGTACCAACATCGCCAAAGATGAAGTGGCTGTCGCGATCTTTAAAGTTTAAATGGCCGGAACAAATCTCTGGATTGACCACCAATACGCTGCGCGCATGGCCCGCGCGCACAAAGTCAGCCGCCGTCTGAATGCCAAAGGTGGCCGACGAACAAGCCACATTCATGTCAAAGGCGAAGCCTTCGGGGTTACAGCCAAGCGCTGCTTGAATTTCAATCGCCATGGCGGGATAGGCGCGCTGCATATTGGACGCCGCACAGATAACCGCGTCTACCTCCATCGGGTCGCGGCCTGCGCGCTCAAGGGCTTGGCGGGCAGCCCGTACGGCGAGCTCAGCGAGAATCGACAATTCGTCATTCGGCCGCTCTGGAATGCGCGGGGCCATAATGGTGGGGTCCAAAATGCCATCCTTATTGACGACAAAGCGGGCCTTAATGCCAGAGGCTTTCTCAATGAACTCGACCGAGGACGGCGTCAAAGCGGCCACTTCCCCGGCTTCAATCGCCGCTGCATGTTCGCCATTATAGAGCTCGACATAGCGATTAAAGCTATCGACCAATTCCTCATTGGTGATGGAATTTGGTGGCGTATAAAGGCCAGTCGCAGAGATAACAGGTTTGATTGCAGAGCTCACAGGCAGTCTTTCCATAGCTGTTAAAGTCGTGTGGGGCGCACTTCGGGGCACCGCGCAAGGGTGTAGGCATAAACCGTGTCACCTAACCCGTCGAGGCCCTCACGACAGAACCCGTCTCTAGCAGTCTTTAGGCGGACTCTTGAGACAATCTATTGTGAAGCTGTGCTAGGCGGTCAAAAATCGTGAGCCAATAGGGGTAAGTTATGCAGATTTATGGCGATGATCGCTCGGGCAATTGTTTGAAAGTACGCTGGACGGCGGAGCATTTGAACTTACCCTATGTCTGGCACGAGGTGTTGGCCCTGACAGGCCAGACGGCAAGCCCGGAATTTCGCGCCCTCAATCCCTTTGGCCAAGTGCCCGTCGTTCGTTTTGATGATGGCCGAACGCTGGCCCAATCCAACGCCATCATCCTCTATCTCGCCGAAGGGTCGTCCCTGATCCCGGCAGATGCGTTTGACCGCGCGAAAATGTTCGAATGGCTGTTCTGGGAGCAATATAGCCACGAGGTGGTCATCGCGGTACGGCGCGCGAAAGTGCATTTACTCGGCCAAACCGATGCTGAGATTGACCCAAGCCTTCTGCCCCGTGGGCAAGTCATTCTCTCCCGCATGAATGAGCACTTGAGCGAACGGGATTGGTTTGTCGGCACCGCCTTTACTTTGGCCGATATGGCACTGTTGCCATACACCCGCTTTGCCGATCAGGGCGGGTTTGAACTGCATCGCTATCCGGCCATTCAGGCTTGGATCCGGCGGTGCGAAGGCTTTTTAGGCCTGCCTGCCTTATAGCACTTGCCGTTGCGAAAACTTGTCAGCGCGGCTTTGTCCCGCTAACCCAATTCCAACACCGCCTGCGCTGCCTGCAGCGTAACTCATTTCAGGGACAGACCCATGCAAGATATTCTTCAAGCGCTTGAAGCCAAACGTGCCAAAGCTCGTGCCGGGGGCGGCCAGAAACGGGTGGATGCGCAGCATGCTAAAGGCAAGCTGACCGCGCGTGAGCGGATTGAAATCTTGCTCGATGAAGGCAGCTTTGAAGAATTCGACATGTTCGTGGAGCATCGCTGCACCGAATTCGGCATGGACGCCCAGAAGTTTCCAGGCGATGGCGTCATCACCGGCCAAGGCACGATCAATGGCCGTCTGATCTATCTGTTCTCGAAAGACTTCACCGTCTTTGGCGGCTCCTTATCGTTGACCCATGCGGCCAAGATCGTCAAAGTTCAGCAAATGGCGGCCCGCAATGGCGCACCTGTCATCGGCCTGTTTGATGCCGGTGGCGCACGCATTCAGGAAGGCGTTGATTCTCTGGCGGGCTATGCCGACATCTTCATGGAAAATGTGATGTCATCCGGCGTGATCCCCCAGATCAGTGTCATCATGGGCCCATGTGCGGGTGGCGACGTTTATTCGCCCGCATTGACCGACTTCATCTTCATGGTGAAGGATACCAGCTATATGTTTGTGACCGGCCCTGATGTGGTCAAAACCGTTACCAATGAAGTCGTCACGGCCGAAGAATTGGGCGGGGCGAGCGTGCATGGCGCTAAGTCTGGCGTGATTGACGGCAGCTTTGACAATGATTTCGATACCTTGTTCCAGATGCGCCGCTTGG
>NZ_JBMLTR010000030.1:0-1719 GCF_049239865.1 Aquidulcibacter sp. | reverse complement strand
GAGAAGGGCGCGGGCCAACGGGTTTGGGCTGCAGTATCCTTTGATGGCGTCTTGAGCGTCCAGTCCAAAAAAGTTGCCCAATCGCGCCGCGATGCCTTTGCCAGCCTGTTGGCGATCACCTTTGAACCCGAAGAAGCCCCGGGCGGCAAATTGCGCTTGGGGCTGGCCGATGGCGGTGAAATCCTCCTGCAAGCTGAATGCATCGACGTGACCTTGGCCGATTTAAGCGAACCGCGCGAAGCGGTCGCCCGCCCCAAGCACGACGTCTGAACTGAGGCTTTTGGGCAGGGCCTGCACCCTTACCCTCCCCAAAGGGTCAAGGGCGCGCTAAATACAGACCATGACCCGTCTCCTTTCAGCCAGCGCACCTGATTTCCAAACCCACTACCAAGCCCTCCTGCAAACCCGTGGCGACGCGGTGGACGGGGTGGAAGCACGCGTGGCCGCCATTTTGGCTGACGTGAAAGCCCGTGGCTTTGCCGCCTTGGCAGAGCTCAGCCAAAAGTTTGACGCCTTTACGCTGTCGCCCGAAACCGTCCGCGTGACTGCCGCCCAAATTGATGCGGCGATCAAGGCCTGTGATCCAGCTGTGGTGAAAGCCTTAGAGCTCGCCGCAGGGCGTATCAGTGATTATCATGTCCGCTCTAAGCCTGAGGATGCGCGCTGGGTAGACGACCAAGGGGTCACGCTTGGTTGGCGCTGGACACCAGTGGATGCCGCAGGGCTCTATGCGCCAGGTGGTCTTGCTGCTTACCCCTCTTCGGTCTTGATGAATGCTTTGCCCGCCAAAGCCGCCGGTGTGCCCCGCCTTGTCATGATGACGCCGCCGACGCGCTTGGCCGAGAACCCCGCTATTCTAGCCGCAGCCAAGATCGCGGGGATAGATGAGATTTATGGCATCGGGGGTGCCCAAGCCGTTGCTGCCATGGCCTATGGCGCAGCCCCAATTGCCAAGGTCGATGTGATTGCGGGGCCGGGCAATGCCTGGGTCTCAACGGCGAAGAAATTGGTGTTCGGCACGGTCGGGATAGATTCTGTCGCTGGGCCTTCTGAAGTTTTCATCATTGCCGATGGGGCCAATGATCCCGCCATTATTGCCGCTGACCTTTTGGCGCAGGCAGAGCATGACGCCGTGGCCCAATCCATCCTGTTTACCGATGATGCGGCCTTTGGTCAGCGCGTCTTGGATGCGGTGGCGGGCATGATTGCGCGCGGGGAAGCAGGGCCAGAAGCGGCGGTGTCTTGGCCCGCCTATGGCGCGGTGATTGTCGTTGATCGGCTTGAAGATGCGGTGGCCTTGAGTGATCAGGGCGCGCCAGAGCATTTACAAATTGCCACCGAGGATCCCGATGCGTTGGCCGATCTCGTGCGTCATGCCGGGGCGATCTTTTTGGGCCGCCATGCCCCAGAAGCCTTGGGCGATTATTTGGCTGGGCCGAACCATGTGTTGCCAACCGGTGGCCGCGCCCGTTGGGCATCAGGGCTTTCCACCCACATGTTTATGAAGCGCACCACCTTGATGGGCACTGGCCTGGAAGGGCTTGCCGCTATTGGCCCGGCAGGGGTTAGGCTGGCAACGGCTGAGGGTCTGCCCGCCCATGCGGCCAGCATCGCCCTTCGACTTAAGGCAGCAAATCAGGCTTGAGGGCTTGAACCAAGGGGCCGCCTCTTGCAAGG
The DNA here is from genome assembly GCF_049239865.1 of Aquidulcibacter sp. Taxonomy (NCBI): domain Bacteria; kingdom Pseudomonadati; phylum Pseudomonadota; class Alphaproteobacteria; order Caulobacterales; family Caulobacteraceae; genus Aquidulcibacter; species Aquidulcibacter sp. Next base: position 42 of record NZ_JBMLTR010000030.1, on the reverse strand, counting down.
ATAGGCCATGTCCAACAACCGCCGTATCGCCGATGTCCGCCT
>NZ_JBMLTR010000029.1:0-2887 GCF_049239865.1 Aquidulcibacter sp. | reverse complement strand
GGTCGTCCATGATGGCGAACGCAATATTTTCACGCCGCAAGAATTTTTGGGATCTGTGGTCTAGGCGCGATTTCGTTCAGCTTGCGTTCAATCTGGCTCCACTAGAACAGGGGCGTGGCGCACGGCAGACCATCCCGTCCCTCGCGTTTGACGTGAGCCATTGCTTCACACGGAGCACTTCCTCCGGCCCCAATAGAGCAATCTATTGGGGCCTTTTCCTTTTTGGGCACCGCCAAAAAGTTGCCTTCCCGCTAGGTTGAGCGGATTGACCGCGCCATCTGCGGTGATAACTTACCCCGATTGCTTTTAGTTTTGCGAAGGGTGCGTTGCGCATGAAAAATTTGGTTTCCATGAAGGCGCTTGGTTTGGCCGCCATCGGTTTGGCCATGTTGGTGCCGCTATCGTCGGCTCAAGCCGATGCGGCGGGGCAGGGTCGCCTTGTAACTGCGATCCAAACCTATCAAAGCGCCAGCAATGAAGGTCGGGCCATGGCGGCCGCGGCCCTTCGTCGTGCTTTGGCCTCCAATAAAAATGCGCCCGCCGCAACCAAAGCTGAAGCGACCTTTTTGTTGGGCGATTTTGCCATTCGCGACCGAAAAAAGGACTTGGCCTTGAAGCTAGCCAATGACGGCCTGAAGCTTCTGGATAGCCTGCAGGCAAGTGAGGCCCCTGCGGTGCGCGCCTTGGGTGCCCGCGTCAAAGCGCAAGCTCTGTTAGCCAAAGAAGAGCGATTGGCAGCGTTTAAGCTCATCCTTGATGCTCGCTTGGCCTATGGCACGCAACAGCCTCAAGCAGATGATAAGTGGGACACGGTCTGGGATGAGTTGAGGCTTTGGGAGGGCATTGCTCATGCCGATCTGGTCGGCCCAGAGAAAAAAATCGCGACAGATTTGATGGCTGCCCGCAAGACTGAATTGGTTCGGATCAGCACAATGGAAGGCAGCTGTGATTTTCAGAATAACACCGTGAAAATTGCCAATATGGATTCGAATTTACCGGCCTATCCCATTGCACCCTTGTTTGCAGGGCAGGCAGGCGGTGTGATGATGCGTATCTCGTTTGATTCAGAAGGGCGCGTAACCAAGGCTAAGGCTACATCCTTCAGCACGTCAGAGGATTTTGCTATTTTGACCGAGCGGGCAGCCAGCAATTGGGTCGCGACGGGTGAGGGCTTGAGTGACCCTAATTGCAGGACCGACAGGCCAGCCTTGGTCGTATTCAGATACTAGCATAGGCTTGGGAGCACCCTAAGCCGTTGCCAACGTCTCGACAGGCTTGCCGCCAAAGCGTTTGCGCAAGCCAAACAACGGCCGCTCCACCGCGTAATAGCTGGCGCACGCACATGCAAAGCTTAAGGCGACAGCAATGACCATGCCTAGCGGTGACAGGCGCTCTAAACTATTGGCATCGCCCAGCATGACTTGGCGCACGATCCAGATGATCGGCACGTGCCACAGATAGAGCGAGTAGGAGAGGCGGCCGATCCAGCGCATTGGCTGGAGCTCTAAGAGGTCGATCGAGAAACGAAGGTTGCGCAGCGCATAGAGGTTCAACACCAGAAGGAAGAGTGCCGCGCCTTGGATCGAATAGCGCAACGTCTCGCGGAAAACTTCATCGCGGTAAACCAAGGTCGCCAAAATCGCACCCAGCGCCAGAACGACCCAGTGCCAGCCAACCAGCCACGCGAGGCGTGCTCTGGTGCGGGGCGCCCCATCCAGCAAGATCGCCAGCAGACAGCCCCAAGCAATATTCTCCAGCCGGCTATCGGTCGTGTAATAGGTATGCTCATGGGGCAGGCCCAAGCCCATCACGGCATAGGCGCGCCACAGGGCGCAGACGACAATGCTGGTGACGATGAGGCGCACGCGCGCCTGATGGGTCTTGCCAAACAAAGCGAGTGCTGCGGGGAATAAAAGGTAGAAATGCTCTTCCACCGCCAGCGACCATAAATGGCCCCAAGGAATTGTGCGCTCTGACCAGCCAAACCACTCGCGCACCACGTCATAATAATTGATGAAGTAGAAGAGTGCGGCGGCGACATGACCCGCATCCACCTTGACGCCAAACGGCAAAAGCATAAGCCAAGAGCCCAGCAGAAATACCAGAAGGGCTGGCGCAAGGCGCAGGAAGCGGCGCAGATAAAAGCCCGGTAAATCGATCGCACCTGCATGCTGGTTCTGCTCTGCCACCAGAATCCGCGTAATGAGAAAGCCCGAGACAAAGAAGAAGACAGTAACGCCCAGACCGCCCGGGATCAGATTCTCAAAGCCCACATGGGCGATGACCACAATGAGGATCGAAATCGCCCGCAAACCGTCCAAACCTGGCATATAGCCACCATCCGCTTTGAAGGGGATGGCACCGGAAAAACTTGGCTCTTGCCGGGTGGATTGGGTATCGCTCACTTGGGCCTCAATTGCAGTGCTTCAAGCAAGGGGGCGTGCCACTGCTCGACATACCGGTCATAGGTGTCAAACCCGCCGGTGAAATTGAAATAGCAGGCAGGCATGTTGATTTCCTTAAAGGCACTGGTCATGGCGCGCGTCCAATCGGCTCGCAGGCGCATGGGCACTTCCACACCCACACCATATTCGCCCAAAAGGACGGGGGCTTGAATTCGCTCACGGAAAGCAGCGATTTGGGCGAGGTCTTTCTGCAACGCACGCGTCTCACCCGGGCGGGGCCAGAAACGTCCCGCAGGTGGGGGATCGTCCATCCAACTGGCCCCAGAATGGGTAAACTCAAACGGTTGATAATAATGGACCGTGCCAACCACATAGGGGTCGTTGGGCAATTCCAGATTGTCCATCCCATTGATATTGCCCCAATTGTCGCCAGCGAAAATCACCGTGCGCGTTGGGTTGGTTTTGCGAATAATGGTCAGAAC
>NZ_JBMLTR010000028.1:0-4295 GCF_049239865.1 Aquidulcibacter sp. | reverse complement strand
GGCCTCACGGGTGAAAAGTTAGAAGGCGCGTTCTAAGTTGGGGGGCCGGATGGTTGACCGGGCGGGGCCACAGTGTCACGTTTGTTAAACTATTTGGGCAAAGCTGCCCCAATGATAGCACGGCCATGGCCTATGGCTGGCAATAAAACTGGGAGTGAGAAACCATGGTTGCTGCTGCGATCAATGCCGCTACGCCAAAAAAGCGTGTTTTTTCAGGTTCGAAAGCGCACAAGGTCGACTCGCCCCGCAAATTACGTCCACCCCCATTAGCGCTGACTTTGGTTGAAGGGCGTGGGGTGGTTGAATTGGCGGCCACCTTTGCAACACGCAGCATTTTGCGCCACGCGCCGCGCGGGGATGGGCATCCGGTTTTGGTTTTGCCGGGTTTTCTGGCCAGCGACCGCTCCACCAAGCCAATTCGCCAGTTCTTGGATGAGCTCGGCTATGAAACCTATGGCTGGGGCCAAGGGCAAAATCTGGGCAAATTCTACAAGATGCGCGAAGTCCTCGAAGCCCTTGTGAACGATATTTGCACCAAATCTGGCCAGAAGGTTTCGATCGTCGGATGGAGTTTGGGTGGCGTGTTCGCCCGCTATTTAGCTTTAGTGATGCCCGATAAAGTCCGCAGCGTGATCACCTTGGGCAGCCCATTTGCGGCTGATATTCATGCAACCAGCGCGAAGAAACTCTATGACCTTCTCTCGAATGAAGGCCCTGCCCGCCCCGGCGATCTGGAGCGTATTGCGGGCGATTTGCCCGTGCCCAATTCCTCCATCTACACCAAGCTGGACGGCATTGTGAATTGGAAGACTTGCATCGCCAAACCGGCCGACAATGCAGAGACGATTGAAATCCGCTTGGCCAGTCATGTTGGCATTGGCGTCAATCCAGCTGCCTTCTGGGCCACCGCAGACCGCTTGGCCCAACCCGATGGCACGTTCAAACCCTTTGCCAAAACCGGCCCCTTCGCCCTTGCCTATGGGTGAGTGAGACTTTAGGCACGCAGGGCCTGCCACCTCCCGCTAGGCTAAAGCCTAGCGGGAGGTGGCAGCTGAGCCGTGTCAGCGCGTAATTGGCATAAATAAAAAACCTTTGATCTCGCCATTCAATCGAACTATTATCTTAGATTGAACGGTCGCAAGACGTGGCGCTATGCGCGTGAGCGCATATCCGCCAAAAGATAAAGGGGCCAACCTTGCGGTTAAGCCCCTTTTTCCGACGAATTACGCCGGGTGAATGTGTGTAATCCTAACACAAACCACTTGGGGTTGTCAATGGAAAACCAACGGCGGGTCGCGGTCTATGTCGATGGCTTCAATCTCTATCACGCGATAGACGAACTCAATGTTCCAAAGCTCAAGTGGCTAAATCTCGACGCCTTGGCGAGGAGCTTGCTTCGCCCTCAGGAAACACTTGTAAAATGCCATTACTTTACAAGCATCGTCGATTGGAACCCTAAAAAGGAAGCCAATCATCGTGCATATATCGCGGCACAGCGCGCCCAAGGCGTCACCATTACCTACGGCACATTCAAGACATCCTAGAGGCACTGCGCCCAGTTTTCGCGACAATGCTTGTTCCGCGAAGAGAAGCGCACAGACGTGGCCCTGGGCGTCCAGATTGTAGCTGATGCGCTTACCGATGTTTTTGATCGTCTCATTCTTGTCACCGCAGACACAGATCAAATCCCGAGTGTTTCACTGGTGCACAAACTTCGGCCCAATATCCAATTAACTTGGGCAGCGCCTCCCAATCGGATGCGCAATGCTCGAGAAATTGGAAAGATTGTCAAAGACCGTATCGAAATCAAAGCCGGACGGTTAGCGGCCTGCCGACTGCCGCAGGTCATTCAGGATCACCAACAGAAGGTTATCGCGAGAATCCCACCTGCGTATCTTTAGCCCAAAGACTTTGGTCCGTCCGTTCCCTCTCCCATCGTGCAATAGGCATTTCACGGCTCGACAAGAGATCGCGGTCCAACACCTTGCAGACCCCGCTGGTCCGTGGTTGACTATAGGTCAGCCTGAATGGGCAGGACAGGATCAGGGGCAGAGCAACTGCGCCGGCCACGGGGGGAAAGAATATGAGCGACGCGGTCCGTTTATCGTCCTTGGACGCTTCCTTTCTCTATATGGAAACGCCGGAGATGCCGATGCATGTGGGCTCGCTTTCGCTCTTCCAACTCCCCGAGGGCTATACGGGCGATTATTTTGAGGCCTTTAAGGCCCAGATCGAAGACCGCCTGGATGCGGTTCCGATGTTGCGCAAGAAATTGTCGCGCACGCTTCTCGATCTCGACCACCCATCTTGGATCGATGACGACCAATTTGACATCAACCGCCACATCTTTCGCGGCAGCCTGCCAGAACCGCGCGACATGCCGACCTTGCGGCGGATTGTGGGCTGGATGCACGCAAAGCTTCTAAACCGTGCCCGGCCTTTGTGGGAATTTTATGTGTTTGAGAACCTGCCCGGCAATCGGGTTGGCCTCTATGCCAAGCTGCATCATGCTTTGATCGATGGCGGCGCGGGCGTGGCCCTGTCGCAGATCGTCTACGACCTCTCGCCCAATCCTGGCCCGCGCACCAAAGCCAATAAGGCTGGCGAAGCTGAGGAAACCAGCGGCAAGTCCAAGAAGAAGGGCCGTGCGCGCGAGGTTGCGGCTTCGGTCATGAATACTTACGCCAATTTGTGGCAGCGCCCGTTTGATAAAGAGGCCGCCGCCAGCCCCATTGCGCTGAAGCGCACGGGGAAAACAGACTTTGGCTCCACCCTGCTCGACCATGTCGTCGATCAAGTCGAAGTGGGCATGAAGACCGTCGCCAATTTGCCCGCCATGTTGAAGACTGCTGGCAGCGTGTTGCCCGGCCTTCTCGATGTCAGCAAGTTGAAGGAATTACCAAAACTGATCCCGCCGAGCACACCGTTTAACAAGGCGATCAGCTCGGAACGAGCATTTGGCACCGCCACCTTATCGATCAAGCGGGCAAAGGCAGTCGCCAAAGCGGCTGGGGGCAAGCTGAATGATGTGGTGCTCGCACTTGCCAGCGGGATTTTGCGCCGACACCTTTTGTCGATTGGCGCGCTCCCCGAGAAGCCGTTGGTCGCCATGGTGCCGATCTCGCTGCGCGAAGATGGCAATTCCGATACCAATAATCAGGCCTTTGCGATGTCCTGCCCGATTGCCACCCATATTGCAGACCCGAAAGAGCGGCTGACCGCGATCATTGCTGATTCCGTGCAAGCCAAGTCGGTGGTCAGCCCCTTGAAGGATTTCATCCCGAACTTCACCAATGCCTCGGTTTTAGGTGCCCCCATGGCGATGCAGATCGGCTCGCTCCTCTATGGACGGTCGGGTCTGTCAGACGTGTTGCCGCCGAGCGCGAATGTCATTGTGTCAAATGTGCCGGGCCCACCGATTCCGCTCTATGCGGCGGGGGCGACCATGCTGCATCTGTGGCCTGTGTCGATCCCAGCGCACGGCATGTCGATCAATATCACGGTGCAAGGCTATCAAGACCAACTCGAAGTCGGCGTCATCGCTGGGGCTAATATCTTCCCAGACGTGCAGCCTTTGGCCGATATGATGGCCGAAGAACTCGTGGTGCTGGAAAAGGCGTTTGAAACCGCGAAAGCGGCTTAGCCGCCCGCGAAGGCGTTTGTCTGATCGGTTAAGATCATCATGGTGACATCATCAGCCGCTTTCCGGCGGATCTTGATGAGGTCGAGCACGCGCTCGTCGGACAAGAAGCGCCAGAGAACTTTTGGATTGGGATACCAAAAGGCCCCGACCACATCCCATTGACCTTTTGGCCCGACAAGGTCGAGCGCCACAATCCCGTTGGTGACGCGCTTAGCACCATATTCCTTGAGGACCGGGCCGATGCCGTCTTGATAGTCGCGCCAAGCCGCGTCTGACCGACCATCGGCCAAATCATGGCGAAACCGCATTAGGGACAGGACAATAATGGGGTCGTCAGGCGGCAATTTCTTGATCGCCTGCAATGCGTCATAAGTTGGCTCAATCTCGTCATATAGCCCCATGGGTCCAAGGAACATTCAACCCGCGCGTAACGCAAGCAAGCCGCGCAGCATTTCACTGCGTTTCCGTGGCCTTAGGTGGAAAATTGCTGCTTCTTAGGGCCTGCATAGCCAAATAGCCAAGCAGCCACTTTGCGCTTTTGGATCTCCTCGCTGCCCTCGGTGATGCGATAACGGCGATGGTGGCGATAGATGTGCTCAAACGGCTTATGACGCGAATAGCCAATGCCACCATGGACTTGCATGGCTTGATC
>NZ_JBMLTR010000027.1:0-10377 GCF_049239865.1 Aquidulcibacter sp. | reverse complement strand
GAGGGGCCGGGGCGCGTGGTATGCGCCAAATAGGTGGGCCAGATTAACGGACTGGCCCGGAATACGACGCAAACCGTGCGCCCCGGCTGAATAAGTGTGTGTGCTCGGGGTGGGTAACGAGGCCACCTTGTGGTGTAGTTCTTCCCCCGCCTAGTACGTAAAGGCCTCATCCTAGAAGCGCGTGCTTCTAAAAATACATAAGGCTTCCCCAAGGCGTCTCAAAGGCATCGCCTAAGTTCTTGACCAAGGGCTTCACACGGCAGTCGGGCACAAGCACACTCGGGCATCAGGACAGCTAATCCCAATGAAACACGAGGTCGCCACTTCAACCTCGATTAATCCCGCTTACCATCCCCAACCGGTGTCGCCGCTGCAGCAACAACGCCCTCTCGTTGGTGATGGCCTTAAGTTATGCGGGGTTTGATGGGTGGGGGATAAGTTTTTATCTATGCGCTCCCCTCTCCTGCTGGGAGAGGGGAGCGCGCCTTAGCCTTAGGGTGTTGCGGGGCGAATTTGTGCTGCCGATCTGGATCTATTTTGGTGCAACCTATGTTCCACCAAAATAGATCATCGAGCATGCCCGCGACATCTGGGTCGTCAAGTGCGCAGCTTTGCTGCGTCGCTAAGCGATCCGTTTTCAGAGAAAACGGACACTTGACTACCCAGAGGTCGCAAGAACAATTGAGACAGCGGTTTGGTGTGACAGAAGGATCACCAAAACCGCTTCTAGATAGAAACCCCATCAAAAGGACCGCGCAACTTTTGCTGCGCGTTCCCCTTAAGTCCCTTCAGGACAGCTTCCCCAAGGCTGCCGCATGCCGCTTAAGTTTTTATCTGCACGCTCCTTACCCCTTCACTTCCCCGCTTTAGCCGCCTCAATCGCGATAAGATTATCGTCGCTGTTGCGATCAATCCGCTTCACATAGGGATCGATGCCGACAAAGCCCGGTTCGGGGACGGCAGGCAAAGTTAGGACCAATTGTTGACGACCGCTGCGGATAGGGCGGCGTTCAAACGCCAGAACATTGGCTTTGGTAAAGACCTTGTCTTCGGGCTTTTGATTAAAGACGCCCACTTCCCAAGCTTCCGACATGGGGGCCTCGGTCTCTTTGCCTTCGCCATCGGCATAGAGCTTTTTGGCCTCGACCGTCAGCGTCACTTGCCACCGGCCATCTGGCAATTGGACCTTAGACGCTTCCGCCACTTTGGCATCATAGAGCGTGATCTTTTCAAACAGATCGGTGATTAGCTGTTGCTTGACGGGATCAGGTCCCACTTCAGCGCGCAGGTAGGTGATGAATTGGGCGCTGGTAGGATAGGGCGCAGGCTTGAACGCGAATTGGGCGATCAATTTGCGAATGGCGGCATTGACTGGTGCCTCCCCCACTTCATTACGCAGGAAGTACATCACCAAGGCACCCTTATTATAATGGATATAGCCTTGGTTCTCGCCCCGCATCAGCGGCAATTCTTCCACCACTTCGCTGCCGCGTGCGCCCAGATAGGAATCGAGCTCATTCTTTAGGAATTGGCGGACATGATCTGGCCCCAACATGTCTTCCATCACCAAAAGCGCACCATATTGGGAGAAGCTTTCTGACAACATGGTCGAGCCTTGCTTGTCGCCGCCAACAAATTGGTGGGCAAACCATTGGTGTGCGATTTCGTGCGCGGTGACGAAGGTGACGAGGTCAATCTTCGTCGGGTCTCGATTGGCCTGCAGCCAGCCAATGTCCTCACTGAACGGCACGGTGTTGGCAAAGGACTGGGCAAAGGCCGCATAGGCTGGAAATTCCAAAATGCGGAATTGGCGGAACTGGTAGGGCGAGAAGCGCTCGGAGAACAGGGTCAAAGACCGATGCGCCGCCTTTTCCATCCGCTCTAGGTTCGCGGTATGATTGGGGTGATAGTATAATTCCACCGAGACAGGCTTTCCCGCCACTTGGACTTGCGAGCGCTTTACACCATAGCGCGCCGACTGGATCGAGAAGAAGTGGTGGATGGGCGCTTCGGTTACAAAACGACGGGTGATGCGGCCGTCCTTCTTGGTCTCAGAAACCTGGTAACCGGGCGCGATGGGAATTTGATCATCATCGGTGCTGACTGTGATGTCGGCATTCACCCAATGGCTGTCAGGCCGCAAATAATGGTGTGCATCGCCCTTAGGATCTTCCAATTTAAAGGGGCGACGGTCTGGGTCGAGGCCATATTTGCGCCGCTTGGACCGATCGGTCATCCAATTGCCGCGCGAGACGCCGAGGATGGGTGTCAACTCAAAATTATCGAGGAAGGTGCCATTGGCGATCAAGCGGCTCTGCCCACTGCCATTGGTGAAGCCCTTACGGCCATAGGTGGTTTCAAACGTCACAATGCGCTTTTCGCCCGCTGCCATCGGCTTCTCAAACCGGTAGAGTGTCACATTATAGTCCGGCCAAGCCTTTTCAACGACCACGCCGGGGATGGATAGGCTGGCGCGTTCTACTGTTGATCTGTCGGGCAGCGCGGCAATCATGCGTGACAGTGGCGCGCCGGTTTGGTTTTCGATGACATAGCTGCCGGTCACATCGGCTTGGCGATCCTTCAGGCGCAGATTGACGTTGAGTTTTACGTCCGTGATCGTTGGGCCTGGCATCTCCTCATATTGGGCCAAAGCCTTTTCGGCATTGGCTAGGCTTTCTTCGCCCGCGACGCTTGATTGATAGATGTTGAGCACATTGGTGTTGTAAAAAATCCACCCGCCAAGGCCGGCAAAGGCGGCAAGGGCTGAGGCCAGAACTAGCCCTGTCGCGCCCATCATGCGTCGTGGGAATCGGTTGATCCGCGGCATCAATCGTGTCTCCGCTCCACGACGCCACAGGCCGTAGGATAGGATCACCAGAACGACACAGAAAGCACCCCAATAGAGGTCAAACCACGTTTTTCCGATCCAGAAATGCGCCATGCCGTTAAAGGCGCTTAAGGGGGTGCCGGGGTTGCCGCCGTAATTATAGAGATTGTGCTGGAAGCCCATGCTCGCCAGCGTGATCGAGGCGACGAGATAAACCAAGAGACAACCCCAACCTACATATTTATTGGGCGAGAGCGCTTGGAAAAAGACAGCCAAAATAGCGAGCTGCAACCCCGAAATGGTGCCTGGAACAATCCACCAGAGCAAATAGCCCACGGGTTCAAGGCCTGCATAACCTTTGAAGAGCTGCACCCCCATCGCCGCCAGCATGCCGACGACATTGGTTGACAACAGAACCAGAAAGATCGCCAAGACTTTTGGGAAGACAAAGGCCCAATCGCTGACCGGGGTGGAATCGATAATCTCTGCCATGCGGCGCTCGCGGTCGCGCCACACAAGGTCACCCGCATAAAAGCCGGCAATGATGATAGGGATGATGGCGAAAGAGCCTTGTAAGGCCACGACCATCAGGCGTGTGACCGGCTCAATCGCGGTGCCCCGCACTTCATCCGCATAGAGAAGGGCGCCCATGGCGTTAAAAAGGCCCAAGACCAACAGTACAAAGAAAGCCGGGCTGAAAATCACCGCCTTCACGTCAAACGCGGTGCGCGCCCAGAGCTGTGCCAAGCGCACTTGGCCGGTGAGAACAGGCGCGATGACAGGTGCGGTAGCCACGATTGGTCCAGCGACGGCCTTACCAGCCTTGGCTGCCTTGTCTGCCTTCACACCTTTGCCGCCCGGGCGATAGATGAAATAGGAGAGGCCTAGAAAGGCCAAAGCAATGCTGAGCCAGATGGCTCGGTTCTGCAGAAATGTGCCGACCAGTTCTGGCAGGCGCGTGTTGCGGTCGGCCGCCGTCCAATATTCGGTCTGGCGGAACAAGGCGCTGACGCCAGTAGGGTCAAATAGGCCGGCAATGTCCTTCATGTCGGGCTTGTCGAAGATGACGCCCGTGGTCACCCAAGCAACCAAAATGCCGATCAGGCCCAGATAGGCCCCCATCATGGAGCGGGTCGCGGTAGCAAAGGCAAACAACATCGCGCCAAATACGAACAGCATGGGCAAGGCGATAATGAAGTAAGCAAAGGCATAATGGGCCAAAATCAGCGGCCCGACCTTCTCTTGATCCAGCCACGGCATGAGCGAGCCGATCAAGATCGCCAGCGGCACCGAGAGATAGCCCACCGCTGCTGCCAGCCAAGACCCGGCAAAACGGCCATACAGATAGGCCGCTTTGCCCAAACGCGTGGCACGTAAAATGGGGCCATAGCCGGTCTCGTCATCGCGTGTGACCGAATTGGCGACAAAGGCTGTCACGGCAAACAGCGCAAAAATCCCCATCACCATCATGGTTTGATTGATGGCAAAGGGCGAGTTGATATTCGTATTGCCGGTGCCACCGATCTGGATTTCATCGACCGTGACGGCCCCGAACGTCAGCAGAAAGAAGAGGGTAAAGCTGACCCAGAGTACCGGGTTACGAAGCTGATAGCCGAACTCAAAGCCGGCCACAGACAGGAATTGGCGCAAGGATTTCATAATGTCTGTCCCGATCTCAAGCAGCAGCGCGCGTAGCGGCGAGGGTTGAGAAATAGACGTCTTCCAGACCCCCTTCGACGGCATTAAAGCCGGGCTCTGGCTCTTGGTCGGCCAACACATGAATGACGGTCTCGCCGCCGAAGAGGCGCGAGGAAATGACTTGCATCCGCGCTTGATAATCCGCGAGCGCCGCGCGCCCAATGGTCTTGCGCCATACCCGCCCCGACAGCGCGTGGGTTAGGTCTTTGGGTGCACCCTCTGCCACAATCTTCCCACCGGCCAGAATAGCCATGGCCGGACAGAGATCGGCGACATCTTCCACGATGTGGGTGGAGAGGATCACGACCACTTCATCGCCAATCGCGGCCAATAGGTTCAAGAAGCGGTTGCGCTCTTCAGGGTCGAGGCCCGCGGTCGGCTCGTCCACGATGATCAGCTTGGGGGCACCAATCAAAGCTTGTGCGATCCCAAACCGCTGCCGCATGCCGCCGGAAAAGCCCGCGATGGCCTTGTTGCGCACCTGCCAAAGATTGACTTGGTTCAATAGGCCTTCAACGACTTCCTTGCGCTCTTTAGCGCCAGCGAAGCCCTTTAGGATGGCCATATGGTTCAGCATGTCTTTGGCGGTGACGCGCGGATAGACGCCGAAGTCTTGCGGCAGATAGCCCAAAGTCTCGCGCAAGAGTTCGGGCTGTTGCAGCACGTCAATCTTACCAAACTCAATCGCGCCAGAGGTCGGCGTTTGCAGCGTGGCGATGGTGCGCATCAAGGTCGATTTGCCAGCACCATTGGGGCCGAGCAGTCCATACATGCCCGGCGCTATGGTCAGATTGATGTTATCAAGCGCCTTGACGCCATTGCTATAGACATGCGTCAGGCCGGTAATCTTTAACATGTTAGTCCCCCGTTTTGCCGGAGGGTAACGTGCGCGTTATGAGGCGGCAATGCCCCCAGATAATTAAATTAACGTCATAAACCTCTAGGATTATGCCCCTTTTTATCCAATTTCTAAGCCAAAAGCCGAATGGCGTCGCGGAGACGTATCACACGACCTCGTTACAAATAATCTCATGACTTTATGTCATGGCTGATGCCCATGAGTAGACCAAGTCATTGTCAATACTTGATCATGGGGCAAGCCCAAGTGCCCCCTAATTCAAAGGTGCAAAACGATCTCAAAGGGAGAATACAGCCCAACTGAAAGCTTCATTATTGTGCCAATAAACAAAAAAGGGCCCAAGCCTTTCGGCTTGAGCCCATTTAGAAGGAGATTTTTTCTTGTTGTTCGGTTTAGCGGAACAGCGACAGAGCCGACTGCGACGAGCTGTTGGCAATCGACAGCGCTTGAATACCAAGCTGAGACTTGGTTTGCAGGGCCTGCAGTTTCGCGCTTTCCTTGGCGAGGTCGGCGTCTGCAATCGCCCCGATCCCGTTGTTCAATGCGTCCTGCAGCTTACCAATGAACGTGCGGTGCACGTCCAAACGCTTTGCGCCAGCACCCCAGGTTGCCAATTGGGTACCCAAGTTGGTGATGGATGCGTTCACAAGGCCCAATGCGGTGCCCGAAGTGGTGTTGTCCGTCAGAACGCTACCAGCTGCGACGGTCACAACCGTACCACCCAATGCCAAACTGGCACCGTTGACCGTGATGGTGTTACCACCCGCCGCGTCGCCCAAGGACACAGCATTGCTCGGCGTACCTTGGATCATGTTCGCGCCGTCGAATGAAGCGTTTGCGATGACGCTGGTGATTTGGTCACGGAGCTGGGCAAAGTCGGCGGCAAGCGCTGCCTGTGCAGATGCCGAGTTACCAGCTTGGGTGCCGGCCAAAGCCTTGCCCTTCATTTCGTTCAGAAGTTCCATGATGCTCTCACCAGCCGCAATGCCGGTGTCGAGGATGGAGGCGGCGCGGTCAGTCGATTCACGAACGCGGTCATAGGCACCAACGTCGGAGCGCATCTTATTAGCGATAGCCCAGATCGCACCATTATCTTTTGCGGAGGCGACCTTCAAACCCGTCGAAATCGCGTTTTGGGTTTTGTCGAGGTCGGAATTGGTCTTATTCAAAGTTTGAAGCGCGACCATAGCGCCTTGATTCGTGTTTACGCTGAGCATTTCTAGCCCTCATCCATACTTGGTTGTCCCCCGCTACGAGCGAGGTGTATTCGTTTTGAATACCTGAACAGCGTAAAATTGAGTTCTGAATCCGGCGTTGAGAAACATGGTAAACAAATTCCTACCAAAAGAGAAAATGCAGTATTTTTGGGCAATGGAAATGGTTGATGGATGCTTTCAACTGAAATCAACAAACGAACCAATCAACAGAATGCTATGACATTTTTTGAATATTTATGGTTTATTTTGGAAGCCTTGTACGACCTATGAAGCCCGTATCGAGGCCGGTTGGCAGGTTTTAAAAAAATTTGGGGGCCGCTGCGATTCACCCTTTTTCGCACCGCTTTTTCTGAACCAACGACCAAAAGAGGGCACGGCGGAGCCGCTTGAAAGTCGCTTGACCGATCGGATTGACCAAGTTTGCGCGCCAGTTCAGCGATAGACTTTAATGCTTGCGGACGAATTCCGCACGCAGCACGAGGCCGCGAATGGTGTCGTGCTTGCAGTCAATTTCCTGTGCATCGCCCGTCAGGCGGATCGAACGGATCACGGTGCCTCGGCGCAACGTTTGCCCAGCCCCCTTCACGTCGAGATCTTTGACGAGAACCACGGCATCGCCGTCTTGCAACACATTGCCAACCGCATCGCGCACCACGACAGCGCTTTCCGCCTGTGTCCGCGCAGCCAATTCGGAGGCCGGCATCCACTCCCCGCTCGCTTCATCATAGACATAGTCGTCGTCACTGGCGGTCATGGGCGGTTCCTTCAATCTTTAGACACCTCTCATTGACATGCTGGCCGCTAGAAGACAAGTTTGAACAGTAGTAACTGATACTTCATACATCAAAGAGGTGGCCTCCATGCTGACTTCCGCTCAACTCAAAGCTGCCCGCGCGCTTCTTGGCCTCGACCAAAGTGATCTGGCAACAGCAGCTGGGGTATCTTTGCCGACCATCCAACGCATGGAGGCAAGCGACGGCATTGTGCGGGCGCAGGTCGACAGCCTGATGAAAGTCTTGGGCGCACTTGATCGGCTGGGCGTTGAGGTCATTGGCCCCGAGCAGCCGAGCCATGCGCGCGGCAGGGGCGTGAGGCTAAAAGATGAATGAAGTCGCGCCGGACCCTGCCCGAACCTTTAAGCCCAAGCTCATCAGCGTTCTAAAAGAGGGCTATGGCTTAAACGCCTTTGGAAAGGACGCCTTGGCTGGGGCAACGGTGGCTGTGGTTGCGCTACCCTTATCGATGGCCATTGCCATTGCGTGTGGACTACCGCCCGAAAAGGGCTTGATCACCGCGATTGTCGGCGGTCTGATTGTTTCAGCAACGGGCGGAAGCCGGTATCAAATTGGCGGACCCGCAGGGGCCTTCATTGTGCCCGTAGCCGGAACCGTATTGGCGCATGGCGTTGCGGGCCTGATCACGGCGACCTTTCTCTCGGGCATTTTTTTGGTTCTTGCAGGGGCGCTTCGTCTCGGCCGCTTTGTGCGTTTGATCCCTAAAGCGGTCGTCCTAGGGTTTTCAGCTGGCATTGCGATCATCATTGCAGCCAGCCAGTTGCATGACTTTCTGGGGCTACAGATTTCCCATGAGCCCGCTGAACTAGCCGAAAAGATCCGCACACTGATTTCAGCGCGAGCGAGCTTTAACCCCGCCGCCTGCGCCCTTGCGATTGCAACCATGGCGGTCATTCTGTTGGCGCGTCGCTGGAAGCCCGCTTTTCCCGGCATGCTGCTGGCCATTGTGGTGACAAGCCTTGCGGCGGAGCATTTTCACCTACCAATTGAGACTTTGGGTGATCGGTTCAGCACCTTGAAGGGCGTTTGGCCTGCCCCGAGCTTACCCCAATTGGACCCCGCCTTTATCATGATGCTTCTGCCAGCTGCCGCATCTTTTGCTTTGTTAGGGGCGATTGAATCGCTCTTGTCAGCGACGGTGGGGGACACGATGGGCGGGAGACAACATCGACCCGAAGCTGAATTGGTTGCCCAAGGCCTAGCCAATATGGGGGCGGCACTATTTGGCGGATTTTGCGTCACGGGGACAATTGCCCGTACGGCCACCAATATCCGCGCGGGGGCCCATGGCCCCATTGCAGGCATCCTTCATGCCATCTTTGTGCTGATTGCCTTCTTGGCCCTGATGCCGCTGGCCGCCCATATTCCCTTTGCCGCCTTAGCCGGGGTACTGATGGTGGTGGCATGGGGCATGATCGAGCGTCATGAGATCGCCAGTGTCGCCAAATCCTCTTTCGGCCAGGCGACCGCAATGCTGGTTACTTTGCTGGTGGTCGCTTGGTTTGATTTGACCGCAGGCATAGCCGCAGGCTGCGTGATTGTTGCGGTCAGCACGTGGACGAAACGGTCCAAGCCGCCACAGGCCTGAGGCAGGCGCTTTGATGCACCTGCCGCCAACTATTTCAGGGACCAAGCCGCACCAAATGTGCGCCGCCCTCATGGTCGGTCAGATTAAACGCCCGCCCCGTAAAGCGGGTTGCAAGGTCCATCGCCGTCAACAAATGTTGGCTTGGCTTGACGGTCGTGAATTGCCCGCGCCCAGCAAGGACAAAGGGCAAGATCAATTGATCCGCCAGATGTGGCCCAGCGAAGGCGATGCTGTCCTGATAGCCTTGCATACGCGCAGCAGCCACTTTCCCCAATTGTTCAGCCGGGACGCCCAATTGTCCAAAGCCGCTGACCAGTTCGGTGACATGGGCATAGCGCGCCGTCAGCATTAAAATCACACCGGGGCCTTGATCGGCTGGCAACTCTCGAACCGAGAAGGCACTTTCTGGCCAAGTCGGAAAAGCCGCCTGTACGCGGCCGCGAAGGCGTCTCGCCACATCAAAGGAGAGGCCCGCGAAGTTTGCCTCACAGGTTGCATCCACGAGCGCACCGCGATCCAGACATGCGATGGGGCGCAAGGGTGCCGGCTCAATATCGATCTCTATCCGCCCACCACCACGGGGGTAAAACCCATGCCGGATCAGACGCGCGGAAACCTTCGGCCCCATTTGATTGATCAGGGGCAGAAAGCAGCGCTCGATAAACTCAAAGGGTGGGGCACCCATGGCGTGGGTCCCGCCTTCGAGAACCAATTTCGAGGGGCCATCCGCAAAGATCAGCGGCATGAGGATTGTTTGCAACACGAGGCCGGTGGATCCCGCAGTACCAATTGAGAAATGATACTCGCCCGGCGTTATCTTGCCCGGGCGAAAGGTCAATTCGGTGGCACCGACATGGATGCCGTCGCAAACAGACCCCGAGATTTGGCGAGCGGCTTCCACCGCCGTCGCGTGCTGACGCATGAGGCCGGGCTTTGAGCGCTTGGCGCGAATATTGGTCAGGTGAAACGGCTCACCCGTGATGAGCGACAAGGCGCACGCATTGCGCACCATTTGCCCGCCACCTTCACCTTCCGATCCATCAATACTAATCATCTTAACTCACTCAATCTCATTATTTTGTGCGCGTATGGCCACCAAAAGTGCCAACAAATACGCCCGTTTTTTGTATCCGTATGAAGCGCGAAATCGCCTTCGCCGCACGCTAGCCGGTGAAGGCAAGCTATCAAGTCGACATAGCCTGCCGCCCCGATTGTCAACTGCAGATGGTTGCCTTCTTCGACCAGTTCTAGACCAGCTAACTCTGACGAATAAGCGACGCGAAGCTTGGACACCTGCCGATCACAGACTTGATTGTAGCCAATACCGTGCAACAGCGCCTCAGAAACCGGCTCCAAAGGCAGGGTTCGGTAGGAAGCATGATCGTTACGAAGAA
>NZ_JBMLTR010000026.1:0-4353 GCF_049239865.1 Aquidulcibacter sp. | reverse complement strand
GCCCCAAACATGACGGGGTCTTTGGTCAATTGGTGCATGTCGATGACATGGATGATGGAGCGAAGCTCATGCAGCGCCCGCATGGCCGTGTGGCGCTTAAGGCGCGCCTCCAAGCTGGTCAGCGAGAATACCCCCGCACCCACCACCAATAGAAGGTTGACCGCTGATTCAAGCGCCGAGACCAGCGACAGCATCTCGGCCTCCCCCGATCTAAAGCTAATTGCGTGAATGCCATAAGCGGCAAGACCTGCCCCCATAGCCAATACCAACGCCACGCCAACCCGGATCCAGATCATGGGCTGGGCAAGGCCGGTTACCCTGGCTTGGGTATCGCCTGCCAAGACCGCAAGCTCTGCACAGACTTTGCCGAGGCCTGCTTGGGGGAAGCGTTCACCAATGCGTAGGCACAGTTTCTCCAGCGTTTGTAGAACAAGGTTGGCGTCAATCGTGCGATAAGCCATCGGGCAGGGGGCCTAAAAGGCTGCGATAATGGCAGCCTGTTGGGCGATCAGGTCTTCTTCAGACGCCTTACCAGCCTGCCCATGGCCTTTAAGGCCGACGCCTTCTTGCCGCGGAATGATGTGGAAGTGAAGGTGAAAGACCGTCTGGCCGCCCGCCGCGCCATTGAATTGAAACACGGTCAAGCCGTCTGCCTCAAAGGCTTTTTGGACTGCCTTGGCGACTTTTTGGACACTGACCATATAGGGGCCCAGCGCGTCGGCGGGCAGGGTCAAGAGATTGGTTGCCGCGACCTTTGGGATCACCAATGTGTGGCCGGGGCCCTGCGGGAAAATGTCGAGAAAGGCCAGACAGACCGCATCTTCATAGACTTTGAGGCACGGCATTTCACCGCGCAAAATCTTAGCAAAAATGTTTTGGGGATCATAAGCGCTTGATAGATGCATAGGATTGGCCTTTCCCGAGAACCCTCGCGTGATTCCGATCAAAGCAGAAATGTGCTGGGGTCAATCCCGCTCGCCAATGCCAACTAATTACGGCGGACGGCTTCTCGTCCTGCCAAGATGTCGACCGCGGCTTGAATGCGCGTGAACCGATCCCGCTCTGCAACGGCGGCGTCAATCCAGCTCACAAAGTCGTGGCGGTGGCTGGGGGCAAGCCAGCTAAACGTCTGCCGCGCCAGCTCATCGCCAGCGAGCGCCGTCTCGAAATCTTGCTGATGCTTTCCCATTTTTGCTCACGATCTTTGTTATATTTATCAAACGTGAGTAAAGCTAACATGCGTCGATAGTTTTGAAAGCAAAACGAAAGTATGACCTAAGGTCTGTCCACCTGTTGAACGACGTGTCGGAATGGGGTCCGTTCCGTCAGCCAGTGGGTATCATCGGCAATCGCCGCCCGCTCATGCTTCAGATAGTCAGCAATTGCAGACCGTAGACCTCGGTCGGCGATCCAGCTTGCTTGCCAAGTCGAGACGGGCATATAGCCGCGCGCCAGCTTGTGACCACCTTGCGCGCCCGCTTCAACCCGAGCGAGGCCGCGCGCAATCGCTTCATCAATGGCTTGATAATAGCAGAGCTCAAAATGCAGGAACGGCCGGTCTTCCAATCGGCCCCACCAGCGGCCAAAGATTGTATCCGAGCCCAAGAAGTTCAGCGCCGAGGCAATATATCGATCCCCATCCTTGGCCAGAATTAGCACGAGGCGATCGGCCATCCGCTCACCGAGCAGCGAAAAAAAACGGCGGTTTAGATAGGGCGTGCCCCATTTTCGCGCGCCGGTATCCTGATAGCATTCAAAGAAATGATCCCAATGATCTTCTTGGATTTCTGATCCGGTGAGACGCAAAATCTCAAGGCCTTCTTGGGCTTTGGCGCGCTCTTTCCGCAAATTCTTGCGCTTGTCCGAAGACAGCTCGGCCAGAAAATCGTCAAAGCTTTGATAGCCCTGATTGAAGAAATGGAACTGCCGATCTTCGCGCAACAACCAGTTGCACGACTCCAATGCGGCCAAGTCGTGATCCTTGGCGAAATTGACCTGCACGGTCGCGAGCCCACTTTGCGCACCAATTTGCTCGAGCGCAGAGATCAGGGCCACGCGGATCAGGCCCGCATCCTCGTCTGGCTTCACCAAAAGCCTCCGACCGGGGACCGGGGTGAAGGGCACCGCGCTGGTCAGTTTGGGATACCAGCGCCCGCCAGCGCGCTGCCAAGCTTCCGCAAAATTATGGTCGAAGATGTATTCGCCCTGCGAGTGTGACTTGAGCCAGAGCGGAACGAGGCCAACCACATTCTGCGCCCCATCCAGACATAAGAGGTGCCGCCCACCCCAGCCGGTAAAACTGGTGGCACAGCCACTTTCTTCCAAAGCTTGCAAGAAGTCCCACGACACAAAGGGATCAAAGGCTACGCCTGGTGGATTGGCCAATCCATCCCATGTTTCGCGCGCCACATCTCCAATGTGGTTCACGATCCGGATCGTAAACTCCGGTTCGATGGTGGAAGGCTCAGTCGCGTCTGTCATGATGCCCTTTAGCTTATCGAGGTTCGGCCCCATGCAAAGGCCATGTGCTGCGCGAGGCGAGGGATAAGCATCGACCTTTGGCCAATCGGCGCTTAGACTGACTTTATGCCAATCGCTTCATCCCACGACATAGTTCAGATCATCCAACTGTCCATCGCGCCGGTCTTCTTGATCGCAGGCATCGGCACCCTGCTCAATGTCTTGACCTCCCGTCTCGCGCGGGTTGTCGATCGTGGCCGCGTCATTGAACAAGACTTGGACTCCCCCGTCGGCTCTGGCGTGCATACCAACCGACATTTGGCAGAACTTCGCGTGCTCGATCAGCGCATGAATTGGATCCATAATGCGATCACCTTGTCGACGACGGCGATCCTTCTGGTGTGTTTGCTGATTGTAGCCTTGTTTTCAGTAGAGCTGATTGCAATTGATCTATCCCGCGTCGTCGCGGTTTTGTTTATTGCCACCATGGCCTCGCTCATCGGCGGGCTGATCTCATTCCTGATTGAGATTTCTTATGCCCGTAAGTCCTTGCGGGTTCGGGCAGAATTATTGGCCAGCAGAGCTCCCCATCACTGAAGCGCGCTACTGGCCAAATCAGGTTTCGGCTCAGGCGATTTCGAACACGCCGTCAACTTCCACGGCAAATCCCATCGGCAGATTGGCAACGCCTACAGCAGATCGGGCATGTTTGCCCGCGTCGCCCAGTACTTCCACCATAAGGTCCGAACAACCGTTCATCACTTGCGGGATGGGGTCAAACTCTGGCGTCACATTCACAAAGCCATTGAGCTTTACGACCTGCACCAAACGATCCAAATCCCCGCCGCAAGCCGCTTTCAATTGCGCCAGCAAATTCAGACCACAGACACGGGCAGCGGCTTGACCTTGTTCGAGGGTCAAATTGCCACCCAGCCGGCCTAAATGATCGCCATCGGCGGCGCGTGAGACTTGGCCCGAAATATGGACCAAACCACCCACGCGCGTGAAGGGCACATAGCTGGCCACCGGGGCAGGTGGGTTCGGCAAAGTGATGCCAAGTTCCTGCAGGCGGGCTTCAATGCGAGACATGATATTGTCCTTCTAGCTTAAGCGAACAACATGCTGACAGTTTCCGCCACGCATGCTGGGCGGGCTTCGCCTTCGATTTCGATCGTGACTTCGCTGGTCAGCATCAGGCCGCCTGACTTAGGCTCCACGCTCAACAGCTTTTGCACAGCGCGGACTTTCGAGCCAACGCGCACCATATTGGTGAAGCGAACTTTGTTGAGGCCGTAATTGATACCGCGGCTTACGCCTTCGACCTTCAAGATGTCTTTGCCCAAAAATGGAATCAAGGACAGAGTCAAAAAGCCATGCGCAATGGGGCCACCCATTTCGGCGGTGGCGCGGGGCACGTCGACATGGATCCACTGGTGGTCGCCAGTTGCGTCGGCAAACAGATTGACGCGGTCTTGATCGATCAGCAGCCAATCGGACGCGCCAACTTCTTGGCCGGCAAGGTCTGCAAGTGTGGCAAATGTGGTGGTCTTGGTCATGCTAAGGGCTCCCTCATCTTAATTTTAGGAGGCTGGTCTAACGCGCTCGTGGGGCCATGTCGAGGTCGAGGTTTGAATTGATGCAAGTCTATAAGATTGAACACTGGGATGGCTCACGCTGTATCGCGCAGGCAGAGATTTTAGCCGCTTTTCTGGATGTGGTTCTGCCCGATGACTGGTCAAACTTTGCCGAAAAGCTGGCAGGGCGACGCAGTCTGTCGGCCCATGTTGCCTTGGACGAACAGGGACAGCTGATCGGCCTCAAACTGGGCTATGAGCGTAATCGTGGTGTATTCAACTCCTGGATCGGCGGTGTGGCACCTGAAGCACGTGGTCA
>NZ_JBMLTR010000025.1:0-1421 GCF_049239865.1 Aquidulcibacter sp. | reverse complement strand
GCGCTTCAAGCCCCGATCAGACCTTGTCTGAGCCAAACTCTTCTGCTGCGCTGCAACATAATTTGTCAAGCTGTTTTTAGCCCCGCTAGAAGGACCATTCTAACTAGCGGACAAAACGATCGATGCTAACCTAGGATGTATTTGGGCGAAAGTTGGAGTTAGGCGTGAATTCTTTTCAAGCAAAAATTGGCCCACCACGGATTTTGGCGGGCATTTTGGCAATTGGCTATGCTGTTGTGAACATTTCGATTGCGATGATCACGCGCGGGGAGTTTGTGCCCTGGCGGCACATCGATGAAATCTTAGCGCTAGCGTTTGGTGCACTCAATCTCGCCCAAGAACTCATTCTATCCAACTTTCGAAATCGCATCCTTATAGTTGAGATGAATGAGCACGGGCTGTTCGATCGTCGGATCATGTATGAGCGCTTGGCTTGGGACGACATTGAATGGATCGAACCCCATCCGGGTGGGGTAGCAGATCGGCTCAGAGTAAAGGCGCAGGTGCGCTTGACGCCCTTTGGGGCAGTGCGGAACCGCTTATTGCAACTTGTACGACATATTCCGGAGGGCGAAGTCGTTATAACCTTCGGCGGCTTGAATAAGGCCGCCGCCCAAGCCGCAGCTTGGCTTGCCGACTATCAGCCCCGCCTCATCCCCGATGTGTGGAAGATTGCGACCGTCCGGCATGAGGGCGCACTGCCCACAAACCATCAAGACATTTGTCTGCGAGCCCATGTCTATCCGCGTGCTTGGCTCAGTTATCTGATCGGAGGCGTTATCCTGTTGGCTGTGCTGATCGCGCTTCTGCCGACATTTGCAGTCCCGAGTCTCGTTCAGGGGCGGATTCCAACAGACATTGTGCAATTGGCACTTTTAGGGATGATCCTTGCCACCTTGATTATTGGCGGGATTGTTACCCTGCAAATCTATCTTCGGCTCTCAAGTACGCGCGCCGGGGTGATTATTCTGTCGCAGACCGGCCTAACCGATATCAGGATCTCAAGCCAGTTCATCCCGTGGAACCTGATAGATCATGTCACCTTTCATTGGTTGAATACTGGTCGCTTGGTCAATGAGGGCGTGGCGGTCGAAGTTCAACTACAAGAGGGTTTTCAGCTAAAGCCGCCTGAAGGTCTGATCTTTAAGCTCGCCCATTATTGGCGCAGAGCCACCACGCCAGAACTTTTCACCCTCGTGCATAGCGGGACAACGACGAGCGTGAGTGAGATCATCGACCATATTGAGCGTCACAAGCTGCCGGTAGCTGTGCGTGAAATCGCCCGAAACTAGGCTTGGCTAGTCCTTTGAGCGATAGCGCATGGCGACGTCGCAGCGCTCATAGCTGCAGCCATAGCGGGTCATGATTTCGGGGTCGTGGACGAAGCCCAGTTTTTCATAAAGGTGGATGGCGGCTTCGCA
>NZ_JBMLTR010000024.1:0-1565 GCF_049239865.1 Aquidulcibacter sp. | reverse complement strand
TAAGACATACGCACCTCGCACCTTCATATTTCCACGCTACGGTCCCACACGCCTGCGGGACCGTTTATTGCGTTTGAAGGGGGCTTTTTCCCGAGCAGGCAATCATTCGGCAGCCTGCGCGCCCAGCCCCCGCTGGATGATCGCGCGGCCCCACAAGAAGGGAAGAGCGATGGCTCAATCGTTCACGGGTAAGAAACGTATTCGTAAATCTTTCGGCAAAATTGCCGAGGCAGTGACAATGCCGAACCTGATCGAGGTTCAAAAAAGTTCCTATGACCAATTCCTTCAAAAAGATGTGCCGCAAGAAATGCGCCGCGACGAAGGCATTGAAGCGGTTTTCAAATCGGTATTCCCGATCAAGGATTTCCAAGAACGCGCCGTTCTGGAATATGTCTCTTTTGAGTTTGAGCCCCCCAAGTTTGACGTGGATGAATGTATCCAGCGCGACTTGACGTTTTCGGCTCCTCTGAAGGTTAAGCTGCGTTTGATCACGTTTGAATCAGATGAAGATACCGGTGCAAAGTCGGTCAAGGATATCAAGGAACAAGACGTCTATATGGGCGACATTCCTTTGATGACTGACAAGGGCACGTTCGTAGTGAACGGTACCGAGCGCGTGATCGTCTCGCAGATGCACCGTTCGCCTGGCGTCTTCTTCGACCATGACAAGGGCAAGACCCACTCGTCGGGTAAGCTGTTGTTCGCAGCCCGCGTCATTCCTTACCGTGGTTCGTGGCTGGACTTTGAATTCGATGCAAAGGACGTGGTTTACGTCCGTATCGACCGCAAGCGTAAGTTGCCTGCGACCACCATTCTCTATGCCTTGGGCATGGGTGCGGAAGACATTCTGTCGACCTTCTACAAGACCATCACCTATACCGCAGCGGAAGGCGGCTGGAACATTCCGTTCGTGCCAGAGCGTTGGCGCGGTCAAAAGCCTGCTTATGATCTGATCAATGCAGCGAACGGCAAAGTCGTGGCTGAAGGCGGCAAGAAGTTGTCGGCCCGCAACGCGAATAAATTGGCTGAAGAAGGTGTCACCACCTTGTTGGTGCCAGACGATCAATTGATTGGCCGCTTTGCAGCCTTCGATATCGCCAGCGCCGAAAATGGTGAAATCTATGCCGAAGCCGGCCAAGAGTTGAGCCATGTTCAGATCGTGGAAATGCGCCAAGCTGGCGTGACTGAAATCGACGTCTTGGACATCGACAATGTCACCGTTGGTCCTTGGATGCGCAACACCATCGTTCTGGACAAGAATGACGGCCGTGAAAGCGCGTTGACCGACATTTACCGCGTGATGCGCCCAGGTGAACCACCCACGCAAGAAACGGCGCAAGCCATGTTCCAATCCTTGTTCTTCGACAAAGAGCGCTATGACCTCTCGGCCGTTGGCCGAGTGAAAATGAACATGCGCCTCGACCTCGATGTGGATGACGAAATGCGCGTTCTGCGCAAGGAAGACATCATCGAAGTCCTGAAGGTTCTGGTTGGCCTGCGTGATGGCCGTGGCGAAATCGACGACATCGACAACCTCGGCAACCGTCGTGTGCGTTCGGTCGGCG
>NZ_JBMLTR010000023.1:0-2481 GCF_049239865.1 Aquidulcibacter sp. | reverse complement strand
GCGCTGATGCCATCCAGCTTTATACCGCTCTGGTCTTTGAAGGGCCGGGCCTTGTCCAGAAAATCAAGGACGGGCTGAGGACAGGCTGAGCCCATGCGCCTCCTGCCCATCGTCCACCACACAGACTATACCGCCGATACGCCGGACGGCCATCGCTTCCCCATGCAAAAGTTCGCCCAACTGGCCGACATTTTGCGCCAAGACGGTCTCGCCCCGCATGGCTTTGTGACCCCTGAACCAATTGCACGGGCAGACCTGATCCGTGCGCACACGCCTGCCTATGTTGATGGGGTGTTGGGCCGAACTTTGGATGCAGCGGCGGTACGGCGCATCGGCTTTAGTCTGACAGTGCGCGTCGTCCTGCGCGCACAATTGGCCACGGCGGGCACGCTTTTGGCGGCGCGTCTGGCGTTGCAAGAGGGCCTGGCCTGCAACAGCGCGGGCGGCAGCCACCATGCCCGGGCCGATCAAGGCGCAGGCTTTTGCGTTTTTAATGACGTGGCGGTTGCCGCCTCTGTCCTATTGGCCGAAGGGGCTGTGAACCAGATTCTGGTAGTAGATTTAGACGTCCATCATGGCGATGGTACGGCCCTAATTTTTAGTGATGAGCCGCGCGTCTTCACCTTTTCCATGCATTGCGATGACAATTGGCCCTTAGAAAAACCACCTTCTGATTTGGATGTCGCGCTGCCCAAAGGGACGGGGGATGCAGCCTATCTCGCCGCTCTCGACCAGTATTTGCCTGCCTTGCTTGATCACGTTCGCCCGGATCTGGTGTTCTATATTGCGGGCGTTGACCCGCATCAGGATGATCGTTTGGGTAAACTCGCCTTAACTGATCAAGGCATCATGACGCGCGAGCGCCGCGTGATCGCAGCCGTACGTAGTCGGTCTATTCCTCTGGTGACGGTCCTAGGTGGCGGCTATGGCCACGACGTCACCGCCGTCGCGCGGCGGCACAGCTTCGTCTTTCACGCGGCGGCGGATTTTTTGGTGGGGTAATGGGGCGGCCGTCAAGAGAGCGCAGCTTTTGACACTTAGCCGCTTCCCCATTCATGGGGAAGCTGTCCCGAAGGGACTGAAGGGGTAATTGCAAAAGCCATCAAATTTCTTTCTAAGGTAGATTCATAGAAAAAATTCTTGAAGATTGTAAATTGGCATGACAGGTTACTTGGATGCCCGCGCCAATCCCATCACATGCGGAACGCACAATGTGGTTTGCCCTGAGATCAGGCCGCGCTGGTGCCGTGTTCAGGCGGGAGCACCCTATAGGCCCGTATCGAGCCGATTTTGCTTGCTTGAGTTTAGGTCTCGTTATTGAGATGGATGGTGGGCAACATATGGCAACATCCGCCTATGATGCAAAACGCGACCTATATTTGGAATCCGAAGGCTGGAAAGTGCTCAGGATCCTCAATATCAATTGGTTTCAAAATCCAAGCGGCACGCTTTTGGCAATTGATGAAACATTAGAGGCATCGCGCTTGGAGCGCATGACTTTGTTTCCAGACGCCTATGCTAAGACGCCTATGAATCGGTTGAGGAAGCTCGCTGAACTGCCCCTTCACCGGCTTCGCCGGAGCTTCCCCATAAATGGGGAAGCGGCAACCGGAAGCAGCTGAGACAGGCCGCTTCCCCGCTCGCGGGGTTTCGGCGCATGCGCCGATGTGGCCGCGAAGCGGTCTGAAGGGGTTCAGCTCAGCGCGGGGACCTCAGAGGATTTTATGGCACAAGGTCCCGGATCGGCTTTCGCCGTCCGGGATGATAGTGCGTTTTATTCCGCCGCGACGGCGCCATAGCCCATGACGGCTTTGACTTCGAGGAATTCTTCGAGGCCGAAGTCGCCCCATTCGCGGCCGTTGCCGGATTGCTTATAGCCACCAAACGGCGCTACCGTGTCGGTGCTGGCGCCATTGATGTGGATCATGCCAGCGCGGATTTGCTTGGCGACCGCGCGTGCATGGTCGAGGTTTTCCGACTGGACATAGCCCGACAGGCCGTAAACCGTGTCATTGGCCATTGCGACGGCGTCTGCTTCGGAATCGTAGGGGATCATGGTCAGCACGGGGCCAAAGATTTCTTCGCGCGCGATCGTGGTGTCATTGGTATCGCTGACGAACACGGTTGGGCGCACGAAATAGCCCTTGTTGAAGCCTTCAGGGCGACCCATGCCGCCAGCCACCAAGGTGGCCTCTTTCATGCCGATTTCGATCAAGGATTGAACCTTCTCGAACTGGCGACCATTGGCCAATGGACCCATGGCAAAGCGCTTGTCGCCAGCAGGATCAGCAACCACAACCGATTCTGCGGTCGCTTTCGCAACAGCGGTGGCTTCGCCCAGTTTCGCGCGCGGCACGAACATGCGGGTTGGTGCGTTGCACGACTGGCCCGAATTGGTCATGACTTGCATGACGCCTGCAGAAACCGCCTTTTGAATGTCGGCATCTTCCAGAACGATGTTAGGCGACTTGCCACCGAGTT
>NZ_JBMLTR010000022.1:0-2267 GCF_049239865.1 Aquidulcibacter sp. | reverse complement strand
CGAAAGCGGTTGGTCTGGTTTGGAGGGCGTGGGGTCGGTAAGCAGACGTTCGGTGGAACAAGTTATCGCACGACGGTGCCTGCAGCATTGGTCGTAAGGATGGGCGCGCCGTGATGGTGGGTGTGTAGCCAGTTGAGCGTGCCAGCTTGGCCGCAGCGTGTAATTTCAGCTCACCTGACGTTCAGACGGGTCCCACCAAGCTGAGCGCAGCGCCTTCTTATCTATCTTTCCGACGGAGGTTAGCGGTAACTGTCCAACAACTTCAAATGATTTGGGGACATGGGCCGGCCCCTTGCGCGAACGGACCCAGCTAGCGAGATCATCCTGGCTGACTGAATAGCCCGGGCGAATCACGATGTAAGCCTTTACTGCCTCCCCCCACCTATTGTCAGGCACGCCGATAACAGCCGCTCCAGCAATCGCCGGGTGGGCGTTCAGAACGTTTTCCACTTCGCTTGGAAATACATTGAAGCCCCCAGAGATCACCATTTCTTTTTTTCGATCTACAATGAAAAGCCGCCCCTCTTCATCCTGCCAACCGATATCGCCTGTACAAATCCAACCATCCTTGATGGTTGCAGCAGTTAGGTCAGGTTGATTCCAGTAACCTTGCATCGCATAGGGAGCGCGTACGCATATCTCTCCCTTTATACCCGCCTCTGTCATCAAACCGCTGTCATCAAGCACGCAGACTTCGCAGTCGAGCAAAGGATGTCCAGCAGAAGCTAGTAGCTCTGGGCGAGCTAGGCTGTGGTCTTCGGGTCGAAGCGAGGCTATCCCAAAGCATTCAGTCTGACCGTAAAGTTGGCAAAAAACTTGGCCAATGCGGTCAAGCCCTTCCTCAAGGCGAGATGGAGCAATGGGAGAGGCACCGTATAAAAGCAGCTCCAATGAGGTCAAATCAGCGCGGCTCCAAGTCGTATGGTCGAGAAGCGCGTATATCATCGATGGAACGAGCAATGACATATTGGCCTTAGAGTCAAGAAGACGTCGGATAAGTGCGTCCGGCTCAAATCCAGACATGAGATCGACGGTGCCCCCTCTAGCAAGTACCGGCGTAATGAACATACCCGCCGCATGACTAATAGGCGCGGCGGCCAAATAAACTGGCAATTTCGGAAGTGGGAAGTTTGCTAGAACAGCAATAGACCCTGCAGTAAGCTCCCTATGACTGCGTCTTACACCCTTTGGACGGCCGGTTGTCCCACCCGTGTAATTGATGATCGCTAGCTCATTCGGTCGCGATAAATCTTTCGGACTAAATGACGCATCCATCGCCTCTGCAATTAGATCTTTTCCAAAGGACGCAGGGCCCAGAACTAAAGTGGTTGGGACAGATGCGTCAACGCAAAGCTGGCCCGCTCGGTCGCCAAATGCAGGGTCTAAAATCAAGGCTGTGGCACCTGAGTCGGCAATCTGGTCAAGATGATCTTGGTGGGACCCAAGTGGATGAAGGGAAGTGGTTGCCGCACCCAACCCATTACAAGCCACGCTAGCGCACCAAGCTTCAAAATTGTTTGAGGAAAGACCAGCAATGACGTCCCCGCGCCCAATTCCGGCCCTAACCATCGCCGCTTGCATTCGGCCTATTAAGTCTCGCGCAGCCCTATAACTAATCGCCCTTTTGCCAGCCATAAAGGCGGTACGTTCACCAAAGCGCGCCAAAGCATGTAATACGAAACTTGCATGGGTGGGCCCATCATGCCAGTCCAACCTCATTGCCAACCCTGCCAATCGAGCTTCTGTGCTGGGTAAGTCGTTACAAAATACAAGAGATTCCCTCCCGAACGCATCCATCGGTCATATCGAGTCTATTCGATCTGGCAGAAGTGATACTAATTTGTATCATTTTAATCCAATGGCAGTCAACAAGCCTTGCTGCTTGGTTTAAGAGATTCGAAGCCGCGATCTGGGGAAACAGTTAGCGACATGGACTGTGATGATCCTTTTGTACCCGTCGAGGCACAGAAATACGCTAACGACACTCAATTTCGGCTAATATAGCTAACTGCTAAAACTCGTATAACTCAGAAGAGGCCTTGAGGAAGGCTTGATTGAGCAGCATCTCGGCACACAGTCGCGAAGTTGCTTTTTCACGAACCATAGTCCGTATCCACATTGATTCAGTTTTGGGGGTTTCGCTCAAGTGGACGATTTTGCGCTCAAGTTCATAATTAACCCCCGGGTAGAGCGGCCCGTCGATGACAACAACCTCCTGATCGGCAAAAAGCCCGACAACTGGCTGAGAAATCGGAAATGGATCCTGA
>NZ_JBMLTR010000021.1:0-7474 GCF_049239865.1 Aquidulcibacter sp. | reverse complement strand
CGGCCCAAAAGCTTTTATGGCACAGGCCTTGTTGCCCATGTGTCGGTAGCCCATCCCATTTGCCCGCGTTTGGCCGGGCTTGCCGCAGAAGCGGCGCGTCGCTCTGGCGCGGATGTGACCGAGGGCGGTACCTATCTCGTGATGGAAGGCCCACAATTCTCAACTTTGGCCGAGAGCAACCTTTACCGCTCATGGGGCTGTTCGGTGATTGGCATGACCAATATGCCCGAAGCCAAGCTCGCCCGCGAAGCGGAATTGCCCTATGCATCAGTTTGCATGGTGACAGACTATGATTGTTGGAACGAGGACCATGCCGCGGTTGAGGTTTCGGCTATTCTAGAGGTCATGCACGCCAATTCAACCAAGGCAAAGGCCTTGGTGGCCGATTTGGCGCGCGCGCTCAAATCGATTGAACGGACGCCCTCTCCAATTGATACATGTTTGGACTTCGCGCTGATCACAGCCCCAGAGGCACGAGACCCTGCGCTTCTGGCCAAATTATCCGCCGTGGCAGGGCGGGTGCTCTAATCCTTGCGCCAACCGCGCAAAAAGACACGCACACAGGACTTCACAAATAAAGTTAGCTCATCCTCGTCGACGCCACGCGTGACGCCGAGCTCTTGCTTATAGCGGAACTCCCCCTGCACCATGGCGATATATTGCACGGCAGCCAAATAGGGTTGATCGCACGCAATCTCGCCGCGTTTGTCGGCGATCGTCAGCACATCTGCCAAGATGTTGGTGGAATTATGCACCACGCGCTCATAAAAGGCGCGGGGCAATTCGGGCTGGGTCGCAAGCGCCTGCATCATAACCCCGTGTAGGGCCGCGATTTCTGGGTGCAGCATCATTTTGATGAAGTCGATCCCAAGCCGTTCCAAGGTTTCTGCCAAGGGCTTGCCCGCTTCCACTTCCAGCTTGGCATTTTCATAGATCGGGCTGCAGCCAACACTCATGGCCGCCACAAACAATTGATCCTTTGACTTATATTTTGCGTAAAGCGTGACTTTAGATACCCCGGCGCGCGCCGCTAAAGCGTCCATACTGATGCGGTCATAGGGGTTTTCGAGGAAGGCATTTTTGGCGGCTTCCAGAATTTTGGCTTCCTTGGCCAAGTCGATAGGGCGGCCCATGCGGGCAGACGGCGTCTGGCCCGAGGCTTCCAATTCAGAATTTTTTTGTTCCAGGTCTCTTGACATACTGAACCGTTCAGTTAATTGATGGCCTACTTACTGAACTTAACAGTTCGGTTCAGAAATTGCCAGTGCCCTAGCACGCTTTTTCAGGTGGGTCTGGGCACGGCAAGAACGACGAATGCGAACCTTAACTTAGAAGCAGTCTCATGGTTTCTCTTGGTACTCAATCCGGGCAACGCTCCTATCTCGGCATGATTGGCATTGCGCTAAAAATGCTGATGGGGGATCCGGTCAAATATTTTGGGCTGGTGTTTGGTATTGGATTTTCCACCCTGTTGATGAGCCAACAGGCGTCTATTTTTGTGGGGCTTTTGACATGGGGGGCCAATCCGGTTCTCGATGTGCGCCAAGCGCAAATCTGGGTGATGGACCCGCGCGTGAAACAGCCTGATCAAGGTCAACCGATCAGCGATCAAAGCCTGTACCGGGTGCGCTCAGTCGATGGCGTGGCGTGGGCGGTGCCCTATGCTCGCTCGGCTGCGACGGTGAAAACCATGCAAGGCAACATCGCCGCAGTTACGTTGGTGGGCGTCGATAATCAGTCCATGGTTGGCCTACCAGAGGAGAATCTAACCAACAGCATGGCCGCGATCCGCGGGCGCAATGCGGCCATTCTGGATGGCAATACGACCCATCTTATCTGGGCCGATGGTCGCGATCCTATCGGCGAAGCCGTTGAAATCAATGACAATCGCATTGTGGTGACCGGCCTTACCAGTTCCCTCACCAATTTCAGCGGTCTGCCCACGCTCTACATGAAATACTCCGATGCGATAGCCATTACCCCGCCTGAGCGCAACAAATTGTCCTTCGTGCTGGTTGAGGCCAAGCCCGGCATTGAACCCGAAGCTCTTGCCAAGCGGATAACCGAGGTGACCGGCTTGAAAGCCCTGACACGGCAACAATTTGCCGCAGCGGGCACGCAATTCATCATCGAAAACACCGGTATCCCCATCTCGTTTGGGGCAGCCATCGGGCTTGGTATTCTGGTTGCCGTTGTGATCACAGCGCTGACCTTGGCCATGTTTGTGGCCGAAAACCTGAAGAATTTCGGGGCGCTTAAAGCCATCGGCGTCACCAATCGGCAAATCTTGGTGATGGTGTTGAGCCAAGCCTTGCTGGTTGGCTTTATCGGCTATGGCATTGGCATTGGGGGCACTGCCGCCTTCCTTTACTTCGGGCAAGCCGACCCCAGTCTACGTGGCTTCAAAGCCTTGGGCGAGATTGTTGGCGGCAGTGCCTTATTGGTGATGGTTATCGTTCTGGGCTCCGCTTATGTCAGCGTGCGCAAAGTCCTGAAGCTTGATCCAGCCATCGTGTTTCGGGGGTAAGCGCATGACTTTGGTTTCCCCTCAAGCCGCGGTGATTGATCAAGTCATCAAGGAATTTCCCAGTGGCAATGATGTCATTCGGGTTCTCCATGGCATCTCCTTGGGCATTGATTACGGCAAAATGACCATGCTGGTTGGCCCATCGGGCTGCGGCAAGACGACGGTGCTTTCAATCCTGTCGGGCACCTTGTCGGCCACCTTTGGCACAGTCACCGTAATGAATGAGCGCCTAGACCGCTTGAAGAATGACGACCTCGTGCGGTTCCGGCGGCGCAAGATCGGCTTTATCTTCCAGCAATATAACCTGATCCCAACCCTGAACGTGGCAGAGAATGCGGCCATTCCGCTGATCTCAGATGGGGTTGCTTGGGAAGATGCGCTCGCCCAATCTGGGCGCATGCTCGACCATTTGGGGCTTGGGCCCCATAAAGCCAAATTCCCTCGGCAATTATCCGGCGGCCAGCAACAACGCGTGGCCATCGCACGTGCCCTGTCGCACAATCCCGCTTTGGTGGTGTGTGACGAGCCGACGGCCGCCCTTGATGCCGCTTCGGGGCAGGCTGTTATGGCTTTGCTCGATGAAGCGGCTGACGATCCCAATCGCGCGGTCCTCGTCGTCACCCATGACGACCGCATTTTTTCCTTCGCCGACCGGATCATCCGCATGGAAGATGGACGTGTGATCGACGACGGCCTTACCCAATCCCTCCCCCAAAAGGTCTAAGAAGATGAAAGTCACGCCTCAACTTTTACGCCGCCTCGTTTTGCCAATTGGTGCGACTGGCCTGATTGCCTTTGCCGTTTTAACGCTCTCACCGCCGGATAAAGCTGGTGCGGCTCCACCGGCCCAACCTGCAACCGCACCGGATGATCAAAATTCGGTGGTGGCTGCCCTGGGCCTGATTGAGCCCTCCAGCGAAGTGATTGCGGTGGGGTCGGAATTGTCCGGCGTCGTCCGCGAGGTCTATGTAAAGCCGGGTGAACAAGTTGTCGCTGGAGCACCCTTGTTCCGCCTCGACGGCCGTGCCTTGGGTGCCAGTCTCGAAGCGCAATTGGCTGCAGCCCAACAGGCGCGCGCCAATAGTGCGGCAAGCGCCAGCCGTGTGCCATCCTTACAAGCCAATGCGGCCAATGCGGCGGCGGGTATTGCCCAAGCTGAAGCCGGTGTCACCACGGCGCGCGGCGCTCTCACCCAAGCCGAAGGGCGCTTGGCCAATGCGCAAGCTGCCGCTGATGTCGCCCGCCTCGCGCTTGCGGATACTCAAGCCCGCTTGGGCTTATTTGCAACGATTTCTGATCCACGTGCGGTCTCAACTGACGAACGCGATCGCGCCAAATTCGCAATGGAACGGGCCAAGGCCAGCCATGATCAGGCACGCGGGGCGGTGGTAGAAGCCGAAGGTGGCCTGACGTCTGCGCGCGGTGGGCTTGGCGATGCGCAAGCCCGTTTAGCTGCTGCAAAGGCCGCCAGTGCCAGTGCGAAGGCCTCGATCACCGAAGGCCAACAAGCAGCGCTCGCGGCTCAAGCCGGTGCCGCCCAAGCTGCGGCACAAGCCAAAGTGGTCTCTACCGATCTGGACCGCTTGATCGTACGCGCGCCCATTGCTGGCCAAGTGCTGCGGCTCAATATTCGGGTGGGAGAGTTTGCCAGTGCGGGTACGTTGGCAGATCCCTTGGTCGCCATGGGCGCGGTCACGCCGATGCATGTCCGCGTGCAGATTGATGAAGAAGATGCTGCCCGCATTGCCTCTGGTGCACCCGCTCAAGCAAGCCTGCGCGGGGATGCTTCCAAGCGCATTCCTTTGACCTTCGTCAGATTTGAACCCCAAGCCATGCCGAAGAAGAACCTCAATGGCGGGGCAGAACGGGTCGATACCCGTGTGGTGGAGGTGATCTATTCGTTCAATCCCGCTGGCAGACAGGCCTTTGTCGGTCAGCAAATGGATGTCTTTGTGACGGCGAGGCCCATTGCGCGTGCGGTGACAGCTCCAAAATCAGGGGATGCGAAATGAGCCGCCTTCGCTTTTGGGTGACAACGAGTCTGTTGGTCGCAAGCCTCGCGCTGGCAGGCTGCGCCACTGGCCCTAGCGCGCAGATAGAGGCTGAAACGCGCAACGCCTTACCTGTTGCTTGGCAAGAAACTGCACGCTTACCCGATGTGCCGACAAGCCAAGATGCAGTTCTGAAGGAATTGCTTTACCGCGTGCAATTGGGGCCAGACCTTGCCATTGCGCAGAGCCGCCTGAAAGAAGCCGAAGCCCGATTGATGGTTGCACGTGCGGGTCTCTTGCCGTCACTGGGCGTTAGCGGCAGCCAAACACGCACTGAAGTCGATGGCGGAAAAGCCAGTCTCGAAAAGATCGGCAGTGCCACTTTAGCCGTGCCGCTTGACCTTTTCGGCGCAAATCGGGCGCGAGCAGGGGCCAGTAAGGCCCGCGCGCAGGCTGCTCGCCTCGACGCGCAGCGCGTTGCAAGTGCCACGCGCACAAATATGGCCCAACTCTATATCGCCTATCGCGCAGCCCAAGCCCAAGTTGCCGTCACCAAAGCCAATTTGGCCAGCGCTGAGGAAAGCTTAGGCCTAGCCAAAACGCGGCAAGTCGCCGGGCTTGAAACCGGTCTGGGCGTGGCACAGGCGACCAGCAATCGCGATGCAATCGCCGCGCGCTTACCCAGTTTCCTGCAGGCCCAAACGGCGGCCCGTCTCGGTCTGGAAGCCTTGATCGGCGATAAGCCCGGCAGTCTGGCTGTTCTCTTAGAACCCATGGCTCCAATCCCGCAATTGGATTCCCGCCAAGCCATTATAGCCCCGCAAGTCTGGCTCGACACACGGCCTGATCTTGTCGCGGCGCAGCGCCGTTTACAGGCAGCAGGCCTTGATGCGCGGGCGGCTCAGCGCGACCGTTTGCCTAATCTGTCCCTGATGGGGCTTTCCGTGGAGACCGACCTTGGCCAAGGCGTATCTATTCCGTCCAATAGTGTGTCGGGTAATTTAGCGCTTACCTTGTTTGACTTTGGACGTCTGCGCGGGCTGGCACAGGCAGCGGGGGCACAGGCAGAGACCGAAGCACTGGTCTATCAGCAGAGCGTCCTGCAGGCCTTGGCCGACTTGGAAACTCAGGCTTCGGCTGTTCGCCAAGGAGAGCGCAGTGCGCAAGCCCAAGCCGCCAATGTCGCCTCTGCTGCAGATCAAGCGCGATTGGCTCGGGTGCGCTATACGTCGGGACTTTCCGGCTTTTTGGAAGTGCTGACAGCAGAACGCGCGGCTTATGAAGCGCAAAGTGCCGAAGTTGCTGCAAAAGCAGAGGCGGCGCGTGCGCAATTTGCCTTTGCTTTAGCACTCGGCCTTTAGGGTTCGGGGCAAAGTCTTCACTTCTCCGCGAGACACACGGTAATATCGGCCTTTGGGTGCGTGTTGCCTTTGCCATACCCCCCGTGCGTACAGTAGGCAGCGCCGTGGAAGTCGCTGTGACTGTAAAGGCGATCTCTAACAGTCAGTGAAGGACAAAAGTCTCCCCGTGCGTCAGTTTTTAGCGGTCAGTGCCGCGCTCACCTTCGCGACCTTGCTGCCCGATGCCTCGCAGGCCCAGACTGCGCCGGTGGATAACCCATCTGCGACGCCAGAACGGATTTTGCCAGAATGGCTAGAGATCTCGGGCGAGGCGCGGGTCCGCTATGAAAGCCTGGATGGGCAGTTTCGGGCTGGAGGTAAAGGCGGGGACCAAGCTTTGGCGTTTCGCACGCTGATCTTGGCGGAAGCGAAGTTTGAGCCCGTCACTTTTGGTCTTGAGTTACAAGATAGTCGCAAGGAACTGAATGATACGGGATCCACGCTCAGTGCGTCGCTCGTAAATCCGCTCGATCTCTTGCAGGCTTACGCGTCCATTGATCTGAGCGGAACTGGCTTGGCCAATGCGTTGAAACAGGACAAGGCCCGCCTGAAACTGGGGCGCCAGACCTTGGATATTGGCGGTCGGCGCATTCTTGAGCGCGCCGATATGGCCAATGTGTTGTTAAACTTCACCGGGGCCTATTGGCAGTCGAGTAATGCGCGCGGCGATGCGTGGAATGTGTTGGCCGTGGTGCCAGTCGGGCGATTGCCACAAGATCGCGCGAGCCTTGAGAAGAATGAGATGCAGGCTGACCGTGAAGAGTGGTCGCGGCTGCTTTTAGGCGTTCATTATCGCCGCGCCAATCTATTCGGCGACCTGTTGCCAGAGACGTCTGGCGAATTGTTCGTCTTTCGCTTGAAAGAACATGATACGGCCAGAACCAATACCCCCAATCGCGACTATCTTCAGCCGGGATTCCGCCTGTTCAAACCACCGCAAAAAAGCCGGTGGGACTTTGAGTTAGATACGTCTTGGCGCACCGGCACCCGTCGGGCAAGCAATGCGCTAACCGATACGATTGATCTGAAAGTGCGGACTTTCGCCGCCCACGCCCATCTTGGCTATACTTTTGATCTGCCTTGGCAGCCGCGGGTCGGGATTGATTGGGATTTTGCCTCCGGTGACAGCAATCCCAATGACCTCAAATTCGAACAGGCCGAGCGCTTATTTGGTGGGCGGCGCACCGATCTGGGCAATACGGGCATTCATGGACCTTTGACGCCCGCCAATATCAATGCCGCCGGTGGCCGGATTGAAGTGAAGCCCAATGCCCGCAGCGATATGCGTTTGGCGTTCAAGCACGCCCATCTGGACGAAGCGCGCGATGCGTGGGTTGTGGCCCGCGTGCAGGATCGCACCGGCCAGTCTGGCACCTTTATCGGTACGTCTATAGATGGCCGCGCCCGCTATTGGCTACAGCCGAATAAACTGCGGCTGGAAGTTGGCGCGTCTGCCCTCATCCCCGGTCGCTTTGCGAGGACCGCCCCCAATGCGTCGCGTCAAGGCACGACCCATTATGGCTATGTGGCGCTAACCCGCGTCTTCTGACGCATAT
>NZ_JBMLTR010000020.1:0-56463 GCF_049239865.1 Aquidulcibacter sp. | reverse complement strand
CCTCAGCATACAGCCCTTCCATCCTATCTAAACTCAACATCCGTCCCCTCATCCTCTCACACCTCTTCATACCCAACACACGCGATTATTGTAAAAGTCAGGTATTTGGAGGCATTGCCATAGGCGCTGCATGACGAGAGCAGCAAAGATTATGCCACTCTAAACTCAATTAACTCATGGGTCTGCTGTGGACGCCTAATAGGGGTAATTTGCGTCACTTTTACATCAATGAATGCCAGATAAGTACTTGCTCTATTTTTCCGCAAACGCCGCCGCGTAGGTTTGGTTCAAGCCATCGCGCAGGGATCGTGCGTGGTTCCAACCCAAACCATGCAGTTTTGAGACATCGGAAAGCTTCCGAGGTGTGCCGTCCGGTTTTGATACATCAAACCGCAACGCACCTTGATAACCGACAGTTTCGCAGACAAGTTCGGCTAGCTCTTTTATCGTCACTTCCGCGCCAGAGCCAACATTGACATGCTCTTCGTCGCTATACATCTTGGCAAGATGAACCACTGCGTCGGCCAAATCATCTACATGAAGAAACTCACGCCGCGGGCTGCCGCTGCCCCAGACGACAAGCTCCGAAGCGCCGCGCAATTTTGCTTCATGCGCCTTTCGCAAAAGGGCTGGCAAGACATGACTTGATTCCAAGTCATAATTGTCACCTGGGCCATAGAGATTGGTCGGTTGAGCGGCAATGAAATCGCAGCCATATTGGCGGCGATAGGCCTGACAAAGCTTGATCCCCGCGATCTTGGCGATCGCATACCACTCATTAGTGGGCTCTAACGGCCCTGTGAGGAGGGCACTCTCCGGGATCGGTTGCGGGGCCATCTTGGGATAAATGCACGTAGAGCCAAGGAAGATCAGCTTTTTCACGCCGACCTGATAAGCCGCATGGATGATGTTGGCTTCAATCATCATATTTTCATAGAGAAATTCGGCCGGCCGGGTGTTGTTAGCTTGGATCCCACCAACTTTAGCTGCGGCTAAGAAAATACAGTCGGGCTTTTCTGCTTCTAACCAAGTCTCGACAGCATTCTGCCGGACAAGGTCCACTTGATCGCGACCAATTGTGACGAGATTGCACCCTTCAGAACCTAAGCGTCGCATCAATGCGCCGCCGACCATACCGCGATGCCCAGCAACCCAGACTTTCTTGCCGTTCAAATCAAAGACTGGAGATGGTTTCATGGGGTCCTCAGATTGCGTGTTATCATGTGATTGACATGCGGTTATGGAATGGCCGTCGGACTATCGCTCAGAAATTGAGTCGAAGTGGTCCAGCCATAGCGGCCAGTTTGCCGTCTCACAGGCTTGTAGGCTTTGCTGCTAAGAATTGGCCAACTTTGCGCAGCGGCTTGGCAAACAAAGCATAGTCAATCAATCCGACTTTGAGCCATTTCTGTCGCGCACGCAAGGCTTCGAGATTATGGTGCAAATAGGAGGCAAGACCAGATGTGCTGCGCCCTCCTTGCTGCATATCAATCAGAACTTCCTCAATGAGATGTGTGCTGAACCCATGCACCTCGAGGGCGCGCAGCATCCAGTCATAATCAGAGGAAGTCTCTAGCGCCAAGTCAAAGAGCCCCACTTTCTCCACTACATGCCGCTGCGCATAGAAGGTGGGGTGCCCAGGCATCCAGCCTGCTTTGAAGCCTTGTTTTGGCCGTGGCTGCCCGCGCCATCTCCGGGAGACGGTTTTGCTGTCATGATCGGTGACGAAATTGAGGTGGCCGTGGACAGTATCCGCCTGCATCAGGCCGCGACTGATCGCTTCCAAGCTGAAAGGCGTGTGATAGGTATCATCTGAATTGAGTACCCCGAGCGCGTCACCTGACGCCAGCTGGAACCCCTTGTTCAAAGCATCATACATGCCGTTATCGGGCTCGGAA
This sequence comes from Aquidulcibacter sp., assembly GCF_049239865.1. Classification (NCBI taxonomy): domain Bacteria; kingdom Pseudomonadati; phylum Pseudomonadota; class Alphaproteobacteria; order Caulobacterales; family Caulobacteraceae; genus Aquidulcibacter; species Aquidulcibacter sp. The sequence continues at coordinate 54,565 of NZ_JBMLTR010000020.1, read as the reverse complement.
ATCCAAGTTATATTCGCTTGTGGGTAGGATTTGACAATTTCCATTGTCTCATCGCGAGAGCCACCATCTACAATTACCAACTCTTTTGGCCCATAATTCTGGGCAAAAAAGCTGTCCATCGTGTGGCGCACCGTGGCAGCGGAATTCCACGTCACCATGACTACTGAAATCAACATGGGATCGATCTCCATACACAGCCGATCAAATTGGCCTGACAGGTCGGGCGCCTTCCGCGCCCCGCGGGTCAACGGGCGACGTTGCCAAAGTCCTCATCGAGCCGGCGATGCGAGGCTTCACGAGCAACCAAACCGAAATCGCTTTTGACCATTTCTGTGACCATTTGCGCAAAGCTGGTCTGTGGGGCCCAGCCCAACAAGCGCTTGGCCTTGGCCGCATCGCCCAAAAGCAAGTCGACTTCTGTAGGGCGGAAGTAACGTGGATCGACAGCAACCAAAGTCTTGCCGGTCTTCACATCGCGGCCAATTTCCTCGACGCCTGAGCCTTCCCAAGCGACTTCAATGCCAACTTCTTTGAAAGCCAAATTCACAAACTCGCGCACCGAGCGCTTTTCACCCGTTGCCAAGACGAAATCATCCCCGACTTCGTGTTGAACAATGCGCCACATGCCTTCGACATAATCGCGTGCATGCCCCCAATCGCGCTCAGCATCGAGATTGCCCAAGTATAAGCGTTCTTGCAGGCCTTGGGCGATTGCCGCTACGGCGCGGGTGATTTTGCGCGTTACGAAGGTTTCACCCCGCAGTGGGCTCTCATGGTTGAATAAGATGCCATTAGACGCGTGAATGCCATAGGCTTCGCGATAATTGACGGTGATCCAATAGGCATAGAGCTTGGCCACACCATAGGGCGAGCGTGGATAGAAAGGGGTCGTTTCGCTTTGCGGAACGGCTTGGACCAGGCCATAAAGCTCAGAGGTCGAGGCTTGATAGAAGCGCGTGGCTTTTTCCATTCCGAGAATGCGGATGGCTTCGAGTAAGCGCAACGTGCCAACTGCGTCGGCATTGGCAGTGTATTCGGGAGTCTCAAAACTGACTTGCACATGGCTCTGTGCCGCCAGATTATAGATTTCGTCAGGCTGAACTTCTTGGACGATGCGGATCAAATTCGTTGAATCCGTCATGTCGCCATAATGCAGTTTCAGGCGAATATCTTCTTCATGAGGATCTTGGTAGATTTGATCAATCCGAGCGGTATTAAAGGACGACGAGCGCCGTTTCAGGCCATGGACTTCATAGCCTTTACCCAACAATAATTCGGCCAAATAGGCGCCGTCTTGGCCGGTAATACCGGTGATTAGAGCTCTTTTACGCACTGACATCGTTTTTACTCACATGTTGGTCTTGTTGATCGCGTCGCTGCCGGGTTCGAGGCCTGCAGCGTGGACCATTTAAGTTTGGTTTAGAGCCGCCGCCGCGTCCTTTGAGGACCGAGCGGCAGATCCAGCGGGCCTTTGACCAAATGCTACTCGGAGGCTGCCACGGCAGGGCTGCGATCATTTTCTTTTAGCAACTGATCGAAATAGGCGATTGTTTTGCCCAAGCCTTCGCGCAAATGGACTTTTGGCTCCCAGCCGAGTTGAGCTTTTGCTTTCTCGATAACTGGGCGGCGCTGCTTTGGATCGTCCTGTGGCAAGGGGAATTCCACGATGCGCGATCTCGAGCCGGTCAGTTCAATCACCAGTTCTGCCAATTGGCGAATGGTGAACTCACCAGGATTGCCCAGATTGATCGGACCAATGACGTCATCACCTGTCGCCATCAGTTTCATGAAGCCGGCAACCAAATCGTCGACATAGCAGAAGGAACGGGTCTGCTCGCCAGCTCCATAAACCGAGATGTCTTGGTTCTGCAGCGCTTGGACGATGAAGTTGGACACCACGCGGCCATCATTGGGATGCATGCGGGGGCCATAGGTGTTGAAAATACGCGCAACCTTGATGCGCACCTTGTGCTGCCGGTTATAGTCAAAGAATAGGGTCTCGGCGCAACGCTTGCCCTCATCATAGCAAGAGCGCGGACCAATTGGGTTCACATTGCCCCAATATTCCTCGGGCTGTGGGTGGACGCTTGGGTCCCCATAGACTTCTGATGTGGAGGCCTGGAAGATTTTAGCCCGAACACGCTTGGCCAAACCCAACATATTGATTGCGCCATGCACGCTGGTTTTGGTCGTCTGCACAGGGTCATGCTGGTAGTGGATCGGCGAAGCCGGGCACGCGAGATTGTAGATCTCATCGACCTCAACAAACAGCGGGAAACAGACGTCGTGACGCACCAATTCAAAGCGCTTATGACCAATCAAATGCTCTACGTTCCGACGGGTGCCGGTAAAGAAGTTATCCACACAGATAACTTCTGCACCGCTTTCCAAAAGACGCTCACACAGATGCGAACCTAAAAAGCCTGCTCCGCCAGTGACCAGAACGCGTTTATTAGCATGATACATCGTGTAGATCCTTAATGTTTGAAATCTGGCGGGAGTTCTGCGGCCTTCCTACACCAAAATAGCGAATTCCGTATCTGTTCATTTCAGCAATGCTGAACATGTTCCTCAAGTCGACTACAATTGGAGCAGAAAGCATCATTTTTAACTTGCCGAGTTCAATCGTTTTAAACTCGTCCCATTCGGTAAGGATTACTAACGCGTCAGCACCTTGAATGGCGTCAGTGGCACTGGTCGCATAGTCAATGTTTCGGAAGTGGCGCTGTGCCTCGTGCATGCCCTCAGGATCAAAGGCCCGAATTCGCGCGCCTTCAGCTTGTAGTGCGGGAATGATGTCGAGAGATGGCGCGTCGCGCATATCATCCGTATTGGGCTTAAAAGTCAGCCCCAGAACGGCGATGGTCTTGCCTTGCACAACACCGCCCATGGCTTGGACGATCTTATCCGCCATAGCCTGTTTACGGGCGTCATTGATGCGAACCGTCGCCTCGATCAGTTCAACAGGTGCGCCTGCCTCGCGGGCAGTCCGCATTAGAGCCAGCGTGTCTTTTGGGAAGCAGGAGCCGCCATAACCAGGGCCTGCCTGCAAAAAGCGCTTGCCGATTCGCTCGTCCAAACCAATGCCCAAGGAAACTTCTTGAACATCGGCTTCAACCCGCTCACACAAGTTGGCGATTTCGTTGATGAACGTGATCTTCATCGCCAAGAACGCGTTGGCGGCATATTTGGTCAGCTCTGACGTGCGGCGTGAGGTAAACAGGATTGGCGTTTCCTGTGCCATAAGCGGACGATACAGATCCAGCATGATCTGGCGCGCGCGTGGGTCATCGGCACCGCCGATCACAACACGATCTGGTTCTTGGAAGTCGCGGATGGCCGCGCCTTCGCGCAAGAATTCGGGATTTGAAACCACGGTAAATTGCGCATCAGGTCGCCGCTTGCGAATAATCGCCTCGACCGCATCACCCGTCCCAACCGGGACTGTCGACTTTGTCACGATGACGGTGAAACCTTCGATTAAGTCCGCAATCTCTGCTGCTGCTGCATAGACATAGGATAAGTCCGCATGGCCATCAGTAGCGCGTGCAGGTGTGCCAACGCCAATGAATACGGCATCAGAGTTTGAGATTGCTTGTGACGCGTCGACGGTAAAGCGCAGTCGGTCTGCCTCAACGTTGCGCGCGACCAAATGATCGAGCCTAGGTTCAAAAATAGGCATGACACCTCGGTTAAGCTGATCGATCTTCGTTGAATCCTTGTCAACGCAAGTCACATCGTGACCAAAGTCTGCGAAACAGGCACCTGAAACTAGGCCTACATAGCCCGAACCAATCATCGTAACGCGCATCTACTCAACCTATAACAAAACCGGACACCTCGGCAGGCATTGAGCCTGAGTGTGAGGTAACCGATGCAATTTTTGACCGCCACAATGTCCTGAAAAGTGACGTCTACCGTATCAGAAGCAATTTCAGTGCCAGCTATTTACCTGATGTTTGCGACAAGATTTATGCATTTAAACTGACAGGCTTTTGGCTAGCTGAACTCTTGGCGCGGCCGTTATTCATGAATGTCTCAAATTTATCTAATCGGCTTAAGTGCGCGGAAATACGCGCGGGTTATAGACCATTGCCTAGGGGAGATGGTTGGGGATGGCCAAGGCAAAACCAAAGAGTCTGCGCGACGCGTCAGAGGCTCAAGCAATTAATTTGGAATCAGTCCATAACCAAGTGGAAACACAGGTGCAGGACGCGGTTCTGGTAACGGCTGAAAATTCTGCACGCTTTAAGCGAGACCCCGCTCATGTTCCTTCGCCCGTGCAATCCATTCAAGAGCGGTTGGAAATGGAGTTTGCGGCGCAAATCCATGAAGATGACGACTCCATGAGGGATTTGCGCCCCATTGGCTTTGCCATTGCTGTGGTCTTCTCGCTCATCGCGTGGACCTTGATTATCCAAGTTGTCCGAATCGGATTTTAGGCCCACTTGGCCCAAAGGACCTCGTTATTGGGGGTCTTTGAAGTCGCGATAGGGAAAATTAGGGCCATAGGTGCGCTGCTCCATGGTCGCAACCGGACCCTTGGTCACCTGCTTTTTGCCCGCGGCGTCCTTGCTCATATCAAAGCTGTCATAGAGTTCGCCGGTCGCGGCATAGGCGCGGTACTGAAGGGCACCACCATTGATCTCGATGGTTTGGAAGAATTGTGTGCCTTCGCCAAACCGATCCAGTCTTACGCCTGACGGTGCGTATTCGTCCCATCTTGAGGATTTGAACTTGTATTGCTTCGGTCCTGAAACCGAATTGACAAACATCATCGCAACATCTTCTGCACCACCAACAACCGAGCGCTCGGGTCGCTGTGGATCGGTTTCGGCAATCGTGCCACGCGCATAGGTATGGTCATGGCCTTGTAGGATCAAATCGACTTTATGTTTGGCAAAGATCGGCAAGAGGAGATTGCGCCGCGAGAGATTGTCGCGCCCTTCGCCTGAGGAGAAAATCGGATGGTGCATGGTCACAATGCGCCATTTGGCTTTGGATTGGGACAGGGCCTGATCCAGCCAAGAAGCTTGGGCGGCCAAATCTTCTGAGGTCGTGTCCAGCACGAAGATGTCGAGGTCTGGGCCGTAGGCGACCTTATACACCGTCTCGCGCAAAGTCGCGGGCAGGCTCTCTACCGAGCTTAGACGGAATTGCGGCCGCCACAGAGCAGACAAAAGCCGCCGTTGCGCCGGAATAATGCCAAAGCTGTCATACTCATGGTTTCCCGAAACCGGGATGGCGGGGATCATGCCATGGATAAAGCCGACGGCCTTAAACCATTCTGCCCATTCGATATCGCGTGAGCCGCGATTGACCAAGTCACCGGCGTGAATGATGAAGCGCGCATCTGGCATTTTTTGATAGCCGGCACGGATCAGGCGCGACCAATGCGAGAGAACGCCATTTTGCGCGTCGCCGACGTAGAGAAACTTGATGGGTCCAGATTTAGGCGCGGTGCGGACTTGGAACCACTCACTCCACTTGCCGTCCCCACCGCCAACGCGATAGGCGTAAAGTGTGTCAGGCTCTAGCCCGTCAAAATTGATGGAATGATAGGTGACGGGTGCCAGACCTGCATTCCACGTCATCTTCAACTCTTGCCCAGCGGTTTTAATGGTCTCAAGGTCGAGGGGCTCAGAGTCCGCCGCTTTGCGTGTAGCACCCAGATCAAAACGGGCATCGGGTGTCGCGCGCACGATTTCAGCGACCGCTTGGGTGACTCTGGCATCGGTCCGCCAAGTCACCGCGAAACTGGTTGTCGGGTCGGTTTCAAATGTCGTGATGATGCGGTCGGGCCAAGCTGAGGCTTGCTGCCACGGGGCGAGGGTCGGTGTCGCAGCTGCATGGTTTGGATGGGCGAGCGCCGGGGTCGCAAGGCTCACTAGGGCCAAAAGACTGGCTGCCACTAAACTACGCTGTCCCATCATGTACTCCCTTGACGGCTTGTTCGCTCAATTCGCCCTCTTGCTAGGACGTTCCCATGACGGGCCTGTGACGATGGTAGCTTGCTTTGCCAAACCTGTTGTAACCTTTATGTGAGGCATGCCTTCTGTCACCTTACTGGGGCTTGCCGCTGCCAGGGCTGCGGCGGACGGCAAAGATTGCGATTATCAAGGCAGTGGCAAGAAACAGGGAAGCCGTCAGGAAAGGTGCCCCCGGCAAGTCGAGGCCGCCGGGCAATTGCTTGGCCACGCCCAGTGCGAACAGGCTTGTATAAAGGGTCGGCGCAAAAATCCCCATCATGGACATGAGAGACGCAAGGCCTCCCTGCAACTGGCCCTGCGCGCTGGCTGAGACCCGCTGCGTCATCAAGCTTTGAACCGAAGGGTTGAAAAGCGCCCACAGTGTCATGACGGGCATGGAGCACCAAAACAGAATGGGTGTCGGGGCCAAACCATAGAGAGCAAAGCCACTCATCCCGAAGAAGAGCGCAATCATCAGAGAGCGCCGCTCACCCAAGCGTCCGACCACTCGTTGAACGATGAAGAGCTGGGCTAAGATCATGAGCGTTGAGGAGGCAGCCATCGTCGCACCGGTCGTGATGGTGTCAAAATGATAGCGATGTTCTGCATACAGAACAAAGCTTGAGGGAAACACATTCTGCGCCAACGCAAACAGGCCATACACGGGGATCAGAGCGTAGAGCATGGGCTGGCCCTTAAACACGGCCAAGGCCCCAATCGGATTGGCCTTACGCCATTTAAATGGGCTGCGATTCTCCAGCTTGTGGGATTCGGGCAAAACAAAATAGCCATATGCCGCATTGAGGAAGCAGAGGCCGCCCGCAACATAAAGCGGCAAGCGGACATCAATCGCCCCTAGCAGGCCACCCATGGCAGGGCCAAAAGTAAAGCCGACGCCAAACGCCGCACCCAACATCCCAAATGCCTTGGCCCGCCCTGCAGGAGGCGTCACATCGGCCACATAGGCATTCGCGGCGGAGATATTGCCAGCCGTTGCCCCTGAAATCACGCGCGCGGCTAAAAAGGCCAAGAAAGTTGGCGCTAAGGCAGTGGCGAAATAGGAAACACCCAAGCCGACACAGGACAAAAGAATGATGGGTCTGCGTCCATATTGGTCTGACAGCGCGCCCAGAATGGGCGACATGAAAAACTGCAGGGTGGCCCACATGGTCATGGACCAGCCAAAGGCGTGGGCGGCGCTCGTCACGTCTGAGAAATAGGTTTCAACCAGCCTTGGCATGATTGGCACAATGAGGCCGATGGACAGCATATCGAGCACAACGGTCGCCAGAATAAAGATCATGGCACCGGGCCGGGCAGCAGGTGGCGTTGCCGCCGCTTGGCTTGATTGGTCTGTCACAGGCGCCCCGGTTTCTCGATCACTCAAATGTTATCCGCTTTACTTAGAAGGTTATCAAGGCAGTGGACAGGGCAGAATGGCACTTCGCGCATCTTGTTCATTGCGGCTTCACCCGCAGCATCTTACACTGACCGCATGATGGCCCGAACCTTCAGCTTGGCAGCTTTAGCTGTTGCAACCTCGACCTTGGCTGGCGCGCAAGAGCCGTTGGCCTATGTGCCGCCGCCCTTTACCTCCTCTGGCTCAGCTGAATTTGACGCGTGGCGCAGCGATTTTGCTACCCGCGCCGTCTTGGTCAACAAGAAGCAGCCCGCCATTGTCGACGCGACTTTGGCCAATATCGCGCCAAACAGCGATGTGAAGCGGCTGAATGAAAGCCAACCCGAATTTGTCCGCCCGATCTGGGCCTATATGGCTGGGGCCGTATCCCAGAACCGGATTGAGCAGGGGCGCGCCGCCTATACAGCGCGCAAAGACGCCTTGGCCCCCATTGTTCAAAGCACGGGCGTACCTGTGGAATTTGCCATCGCCATTTGGGGCGTCGAAAGCAGCTTCGGTGGCAATAAGGGCTCGTCCGACGTCGTCCGCTCCCTTGCCACTTTGGCCTATACAGGCCGGCGGACCGCTCTAGGTGAAGCCGAATTGTTGGCGGTATTTGACATTCTAGAGCGCGGCGAAGCCTCGCGCGGCGATCTGATTGGCTCGTGGGCTGGCGCGATGGGGCACACCCAATTCATGCCGAGTTCTTTCCTCAGTCGCGCGATCGACGGCGACGGCGATGGCAAGCGCGACATTTGGTCTAACCCTGTTGACGCTTTGGCCTCTACGCAAAACTATCTGGCGCGCGCTGGATGGCAGGCTGGTGAGCGTTGGGGTGTCGAAGCCAACGTGCCAGAAGGTTTTGACTGGAGCTTAGCAGACGGCGTCCGACGGCCTCTGTCATTCTGGAAGGCCTTGGGCATCACGCCAATTGCTACCGATCAAATGGCTCCGGCAGATGATGACAATTGGCAAGTGCGCCTGTTGGCCCCTGCCGGCGCACGCGGAACGGCTTTTTTGGTTGGCGTGAATTATGGGGCGATCCGGGCCTATAATGCGGCTGACGCTTATGCCTTGTCGGTAGCGCTTCTGGCCGATCAAATCGCGGGCAGGGGCCGAATGCCAACCCGCTGGCCGACCGACGATCCACCCATTGGTCGAGCAGGGGCAACTGAGTTACAAAATTTGCTTAATGGTCTGGGTTTTGATGTCGGCACTCCCGATGGCCAAGCAGGCCCACGCACGCGGGCGGCGTTGCAAGCCTATCAGAAGAGCCGTGGGAAAACTGCCGATGGCTATGCCTCAGTCAGCGCCTTGGCCGCCATCCGCGCCGAAGTGCAAGCCAGCCAACCCGCCGCTGCTACACCTGTCGCCACCCCCAGCACCATCGTGCCACCACCGCCTTCAGCGACCGACCCCAATTACAAAGGTCCACCGCCCGTTAAGATGACTTGGTAGGGAAATTCTGACCGCTAGGAAAATCTGCTGACTGGCGCAAAAGCCCAAGCTGGGCCAATCTGGGCCAAGCACGGCAAAAGTCCAAAGGTTAGCTTATCATCACACTATGAAGTCTGAGCTTAGCGTTACTGAGCAGATAAGTGTTTGAGCAGAACCTGAGGTGAGCTGACCTGAGGCTTGCTTTAAGTTAGGGGCCCTTGGAACCGCTATGGACTACAAGAACGCCAGCTTCGTTGGGCTAAATCTATTCAGATTCGGGAAAATCTCGGGCAATACAGAATCTGGGACCCCCAACCAACTCGCCAAAGTCGCGCAATATTGTTGATTGCTGACTGTCGGGATCGCGACCGGCGAGTTGCCGATGTTGAGGATATCGTTTCCGTTGATCGCCATATCCATCAGCGATCCATAAATGTCCCCGCCTTTGACGGCACCGCCCACCACAAAGCTTGCCCCGCCCCAACCATGGTCGGTGCCGCTGCCATTTGATCGGATAGAGCGGCCAAATTCGGAAGTCGTGAAAAGCGTCACGTTGTTTCCAAGGCCCATGGCTGCCATGGTGTCGTAGAAATAGCCAATCGCCGCATCCATGCGGATAAAGTTCCGTCCATCCAAGTCGGCCACTTGATTGCCATGCGTGTCAAAGTTCCGCATGTTGATGAAGAAGACTTGGCGGTTGACGCGCAGAACATTGCGCGCGGAAATACATCGCGCGACGGTTCTAAGGGCGGCCGCAATGTCATTTTCAGCCCAAGCGGTGCGGAAGTTTGGCAAAGAAGTGTTGGTCGGTAGCGGTGCAAGATTGCGCGTTGCATTGAATGCGTCGTTGAGTTGACGATAAGATTCCATAATCCGGCGGTTCACTTGCGCATAATCTTGGCCCATTGCGGTGGGCAGGTTTTGGCGCTGCATCAAGGCATTTAATTCCGCAGCCGCCACTGTCGAACCAAAGACTGGACCGCTGAGTCCCGCTATATTCGACGCTTGACCGTTGATGTCTGCTTTAATGAGGTCAATTGTGCGGCCAGTACTGAAGGAATTATTAAGCGGCCCTACACCCATACTGGCGAACAAATTGTCCTGATTCATGGAACCAAGGACGTCCATGGCTAGCCCGCCCCAGCCATAGCGCGTACCATCGTCACCAAACGTATGAATCTGCGCATCGCCATTATTGTGCGACCCAGCAGCCGAGGGCAGGCGTGCTGTAAAGTTGGCGTATTCATTCTTCGTCGCTGGCGCATTCATGCCACCATGACCATAGACGATGGCCATCTTTCCTTGGTCGTAAATTTGGCGCATCCGAGGCAGCATAGGATGCAGGGCCGCCGTGCGACCACCCTGCGATGACCGCGTCGCCAATGACCTCAGATTGGCCCGGTTGGGCAAACTGATACCAGGGCGAAGGGCGCGGAGGGCCTCGTAATTGGTTGGATCTGACGGAAGGATGGCGTGAAGATGATCGAGACCGCCATCTAAATAGAGACAAACCAAAGCCTTGTAGTCGTTACCGGCCGCAGATGCATTCGACGCTGCCATTTGCAATGCGAGCGGTGAGAATCCACCCGCCAACGCGGCTCCACCTAAGAAGTGACGGCGGTTAATCCCTGTTGCGCTGAGGTCAATAGACATGACTTTGCTCGTTTCTTTTTATTCTAACGTTGGACACGATACTCGGGGGTCAACATCGTCAACATGATTGCGATTTTGATCCGATCAATACGATTTGCTTGAGTAACCCCTGGGATACTATTGATCGAGCGGATCAAAGCGGGCCGGAGGTCTGACCAATTGGCACCGGGGGCGAGCAGAAGGAGAACCTTATCCGCCAATTGCTCGGCATTTGTGCTTTCGGCCCAAAACTCGTTATAAGTAAAGCTATTTTGGATTTTTGCTGCATTGCCGCAACCGGTTCCTCCGCGTTGAAGCGTTTGCTGAAGGAAGCGAGACCAATCGAGCACACTAGTGGTGTCCGTAATTTGCATTTCGGGCGCGACCATATTTTGCGCTGCCACCTTACCCGATGGCTGGGCGAAAGTTGGTCGATAATAGTTAAAGACCGTAGCGGCATTGTAAGGACGTTCTAATTCTGTAACGAGGTTGAAATACACTCTGCAGCCCACGGACCCTGCCCAAACATTGCCCTTACCATCGCTTGCATTTAAAACGCGGTTAAGTTGCGCGATTGCCAGAATTGGCTCCCGTACTTTTCCGAACTCGGTAGACGATCCTATCGCCGGGGTTCGTGCCTCAGGATCTAAAAGAATCTGTTTGACGACAGCCTTAAAGTCACCACGTACGCCTTTGCCATTGTCCGCAAACGCCGCTGCGACACGGGCAACATAAGCCGGACTTGGGTTGCTTGTGGTGAAGCGTTGGATCAGCAATTTGCTAATGAAAGGTGCCGTGTTGGGGTGGTTTGCTAAGGTGTTGAGAGCGATGCCGATATTCTTACGTCCATTTGCTTGGCGAGCGATTGCATTCCAAGGAGAGATCGCCGGGATCGATACACCCAAGAAGGAGTGTTGGCGGGGTGAGGCATTCGGGAATACAGAGAGCTCACACCTTATCAGCAGCTTTGAATCATTTGTTGGAGGCAAAAGTCGTCCTGAATCGTCGCGACACGAGCCATAGCGATCGCCCCCACTTTGCATGTTGAGACCGGTAAACACATACGAAAGACCTGTAACGTCACTCTGCGAATAAGTTGGGATTCGTTGACCAGACGCGTCGAGCTTGAATGTCCCATTTGGGTTTAGCTGCCAAAGTCCTATAGAAAACAACTGCATGACTTCACGGGCATAGTTTTGGTCCGGAATACGGCCCTCATTGTCGGTATTTCCAAGGTAATCCAAAAACCGACCCATGACAGGGCTGAAAGTTACTCGCTCTAGCATCTCTCGGTAAGTACCAAATGCACCATCAGCATTTGTATCCATCCACAATACGATACTGCTGCCTACTTTTGAGCGGCTAACCACAAAAATTTGAGATAAGGCCCATGCAGTGCGAAGGCGTAATTGGTCTGGTTGACCCTTTGCCAAAGTGTACCAAGCTGCGCTTTCGCGGTCTGAATTCCCATCTGCAAAATCTACTGGGTTCGAGCGCGGGCCATCGGTCTCGAGCCATTTGGAGTAGGTTTGCCGGCGTGGAAGTGAGAACTGCTGGTCGATCCAGGCGGAATAGCCAATTGACATCAGGAGGTCGATATCAGCCCCAGTTGCCCCAAAGGTTGCTTGATTCAGAAAGCGGGCGGCTTCAACGCGGCTCACTGGTTTGTCAGCAATGAGTGGCGTTTGCGTTGCAGACAATGTGGAAGGGGTCGCCTGAGTGTTTTGGGCGGCGGCGGAAGTGCTCAACCCGGCATCGAGAACTGGCGCGACGATTTCAGATTCACAGCTTGCAGTAAGGATGGTGGCGGCCACCAAAGCACATAAGGTCATTCGCTTGCGATTTGTCATTTTTATTGCCTAACCCACTTGGCTTTCTTGGATTCACCATACCAAAGCAGTGATACCGATTGCCTAATCTTCATGGTTAAATCGCGGTAAAAGGCGATGTGCTGGCCAATGGTGGCAAAGGTTCGGCAGAGAGATTGATTATTTATCTTTTTAAATCAGTAATTTGGGTCTTGAAGTTTCCCGTTGTGACTAACGGAATCGGCCTTGTTTACTTTGGCAGGTCGGCTGCTACGTCGGCATGTCACGATCGTTTTCTGCGGTACCAACACGAAGATGTCTGGCGAAAGCCAGGGCAACTAAGGTCTGAACTAACCTCGGCTGAGTAGTGATGAATGGGTGCTTTTGGTCGACTTTATTAGCCGCTTGCCCCGCTCTCATTGGTACAAGTTTTATGGGGCAAGGCCGTTTCGCGCCGTGTCAATTGATAAGCTTGGCACCGAGCTCTTAAGCGGAGATTGCCATTAGGAATCGAGCTTGGTGCAAGCAAACCAATGCCGCCGGTCAAGATGACGTGGTAGGCTAAGCCCCGCGCAAAAGAAAACGGCGACGCAGAAAACTGCGCCGCCGTTTTGCAATCCCCCGATTGCCCCATGATCTGTGCCGGACCTTGGTCCGGGCACAGGATCAATAGCGATAGGTGTCTGGCTTGAATGGGCCGGACTCTGGAACGCTGATATATTCGGATTGGACCTTGGTCAGTTTCGTCAGTTTGGCACCAACTTTTTCGAGGTGCAACATGGCGACCTTTTCGTCGAGGTGCTTTGGCAACACATAGACTTGGTTCTCATACTTATCGCGGTTGGTGTGCAACTCGATTTGAGCCAAGGTTTGGTTGGTGAAAGAAGCCGACATCACGAAGCTGGGGTGACCCGTGCCATTGCCCAAATTGACCAAGCGGCCTTCGGACAAGACGATGATGCGCTTGCCGTCTGGGAATTCGACTTCGTCCACCTGTGGCTTTACGTTGTGCCACTTGTAGTTACGCAGTGCGGCAACTTGGATTTCGCTGTCGAAGTGGCCGATGTTGCAGACGATGGCGCGATCTTTCATCGCACGCATGTGGTCGAGTGTCAGAACGTCGAGGTTGCCAGTCGCGGTGACGAAAATGTCTGCACGAGGTGCTGCATCTTCCATGGTGACGACTTCATAGCCTTCCATGGCGGCTTGCAGCGCGCAGATGGGGTCGATTTCGGAAATCATCACGCGGCAGCCTGCGTTGCGCAACGATGCGGCAGAGCCTTTGCCCACGTCGCCAAAGCCAGCAACCATCGCAACTTTACCAGCCATCATGACGTCGGTGCCGCGACGGATACCGTCGACCAGCGATTCCTTACAGCCATAGAGGTTGTCGAACTTCGACTTGGTCACGCTGTCGTTCACATTGATGCCTGGGAATGGCAAATCGCCACGCTCAGCCATTTGATACAGACGGTGCACGCCGGTGGTGGTTTCTTCCGACACGCCCTTGATGGCATCGCGGATCGCCGAATAGAAGCCTGGCTTTTCGACCAAATAGCGCTTCATCACAGCATAGAGCGCTTCTTCTTCTTCGTTTTGTGGGTTGTTCAAGATGCTGGGGTCTTTTTCAGCCTTCGGGCCCAAGACGCACAACAAGGTTGCATCGCCACCATCGTCCAAGATCAGGTTTGGATAGCCGCCATCGGACCATTCAAAGATCTTGTGGACATAGTCCCAATATTCCAGAAGCGTTTCGCCCTTAACGGCGAAAACAGGCACGCCAGCGGCGGCAATCGCGGCGGCGGCTTGGTCTTGGGTCGAGTAGATGTTGCACGAGGACCAGCGGACGTCGGCACCCAAAGCGGTCAAGGTTTCGATCAAGACGCCGGTTTGGATCGTCATGTGCAAGCAGCCAGCGATGCGGGCGCCTTTCAAAACCTTGCCTGGGCCGAATTCGGCGCGTGTTGCCATCAGGCCGGGCATTTCGGTTTCAGCAATTGCCAATTCCTTGCGGCCCCAGTCAGCCAAGCCGATGTCGGCCACGATATAGTCAGTCATGAAGAGTCCTCGAAGAGTCGATGCCTGCGCCAGCGACCTTCGCGCACAGGGCCTAAGAAGGCGGCTTCTAACCGAGGCTTCGACAAAAGGCAAGGAAAGATATAAACATGTCTTTATATGATTGCAGAAGGGCCTGTGTCCTGATGGGCTCAACCGAGCCTAGACTCAGTCCAATCCCTTGTTTTTTGCGTGCTCTTAGATTAGATCGCGCCTCCCATCTGATCGTCCGGCGAAACGGCATGCCGTGGCGGTTATTTTAGCTGACTTGAATTCTTCATGAAAACAAGTCCGTGCATCTAAGCACAGGAGAGCGAAATGCCGAAACTGAAGACTAAGAGTGGCGTCAAAAAGCGCTTCAAGATCACGGCTACCGGCAAAGTTATGCATGGCGTCGTGGGTAAGCGTCACCGTTTGATGTCGCACAAATCCAAATATATCCGTCAAAACCGTGGAACGTCGGTGCTCGCGACTGGCGATGCAATTCGCGTGAAACTTTGGACGCCCTACGGGCTGTAAGGATATAGACAATGGCACGTATTAAAGCAGGGCAACAAACCCGCGCCCGTCGGAAGAACATCCTGGCAGCCGCTAAAGGCTTCCAAGGCCGCCGGAAGAACACCATCCGCACCGCCACCGCCGCCGTATGGCGCTCTGGCCAATATGCCTACCGCGACCGCAAGGCCAAGAAGCGCAACTTCCGCGCTTTGTGGATCCAGCGCATCAACGCAGCAGCCCGTCAGCATGACATGACCTATTCGGTCTTCATCAACGGCTTGCTCAAGGCCGGCATCCAAGTCGACCGCAAAGTGTTGAGCGACATCGCGATCCGCGAACCCGCTGCCTTCGCAGCTGTCGTTGAAAAGGCAAAGGCTGCTTTGGCAGCTTAAGCATCGCGTAAGCGTTTTTTGATCCATCGGATCGAAGTTGCGCGCTTATCAAAATGCGAGCAACGCGAGCGCGATTGACACAAATCGAAAACGGCCCTGAGGTATCTCGGGGCCGTTTTTGTTTGGGCTTTTTCTACCAAACCCACCACGCCTGCATCGGGGGACATGTGCATGCCGACCATTCAAGCCAATGGCATTGAGCTTTATTATGAAGAACGGGGCGAGGCTTCGGGCGTGCCCTTGTTGTTGGTCATGGGGCTGGGGCGGCAATTGATTGCTTGGCCGGAAGATTTCATGGCGCAGCTGGTGGCGGCTGGGCACCGCGTGATCTTGTTTGATAATCGTGACGTTGGCCTCTCTACCCATTTTCATGGCGTCCAAGTGGCCAGCCCAGTGCGGGCGATTGCGGGGCTGTTGTTCGGGATTGGCTTTAAGACCGCCTATCAGGTCAAGGATATGGCAGCTGATGCGGTGGCGCTATTGGATCATCTGGGGATTGAGGCTGCCCATATTGTCGGCGTTTCCATGGGCGGGATGATTGCGCAGAGCATGGCGATCCATCACCCAAGTCGGTTGCGCAGTTTGATCTCTGTCATGTCGACCAGCGGCGCACGCGGTTTGCCCGGTGCTCCGGCCAAACTCCGCCAACGTCTGACGGCTCGGCGCAGCACGGCACCCAGCCGGGCCGAAGCCATTGAAATCGGTCGGCGGACGCTGGAATTGATCTCTTACCCCGATCCCGCCAGAGCACCCGACGCCTTTATCAATCACTCGGCTGCTGCCTATGACCGGGCATATGATCCCAAGGGCACGCTGCGCCAGCTGATTGCTATTTTGGCCGATGGCGCGCGCGCAGGGCAGTTGGCCAAGGTCACAGCGCCAACTTTGGTTATTCACGGCAAGCAGGATGAATTGGTGCCACTGGCGTGCGGGGTCGATACCGCACGTCGTATTCAAGGTGCCAAGCTAGAGGTCATCGACCAGATGGCCCATGACCTCCCACCCTCAAAAACCAAGCAAATGGCTGATCTGATCATCACCCATACGCAAAGCGTTGAACAAGGCCGCGCTGCCGCAGCTTAATTATTGCTGGTGCCGTCGGCCAAGCCGCGCATTTCCAACAGGGCTTTAGGATCGGGATCGCGGCCACGAAATTGGCGATAGGCCTCTGCCGCATCCCGCGAATTGCCGCCACCATAGACGAAGGTGCGCAGGCGCTTAGCCACGTCCTTATTGAAGATGTCGCCGGTCTCGGTGAAGGCGCGGAAGCCATCGGCGTCAAGCACCTCCGACCACATGTAGGAGTAATAGCCCGCCGAATAGCCGCCCGAGAAGATATGGCCGAAGTGAGTTGGCCGGTGGCGCATCACGATCTCACGTGGCATGCCAATCTTGGCGAGGCTTTCCTTTTCAAAGGCGCCCATATCAAAGCCCTTGGGCAGGTTCGGTTGGCTGTGCACGTCCATATCGACCAAGGCCGAGGATAAGAACTCAACCGTGGCAAAGCCTTGATCGTGATTGCGGGCGGCCATCACTTTGTCCAACAGCTCTTTCGGCATGGCAGCGCCCGTTTCGCTGTGGCGGGCAAAGCGCTCTAGCACTTGGCGTTGACCCAGCCAGTGCTCATAAATTTGGGCTGGGAATTCCACAAAGTCGCGCGAGACGGCCGTACCTGCGAGGCTGGGATAGGCGACATTGGACAACAGGCCATGCAGGCCATGGCCAAACTCGTGGAATAAGGTCTCGGCGTCATTATAGGAGAGGAGCGTTGGCTTGCCAGCTGGGGCCTTGGTGTAGTTCAACACATTGACGACCATGGGCTTTAGATTGCCATTCACCCGGTCTTGGCCCTGATAGCTGGACATCCAAGCCCCGCCTTGCTTGCTCTCGCGCGAGAAGAAGTCGCCATAGAACAGGCCGATATGGCGGCCGTCACCCTCCATCACTTCCCAGACCCGCACGTCGGGATGATAGACGGGCACGGTGCCGGTAATCTCCTTGAACTTCAGGCCAAACAATTGATTGGCGACCCAGAATTGCGCGTCCAACATGGCGTCTAGCGAGAAATAGGGCTTCACTTCATCTTCATTCAGATTGTACTTCGCCCGGCGCTTTTGCTCGGCATAGAAGCGCCAATCCCATGGCTCCAGCTTGTCGCCTGTAAAGCCTTGCGACTTGGCCAGCTCCAGATATTCGGCGGCATCGCGCGTCACGGCTGCTTTGGCAGGCTCCCACACCCCATTCAGCAAGGCGCTGACATTAGCCGGGGTCTTGGCCATGGTGTCATCCAAGGTGAAGGCAGCATGATGCGCATAGCCCAAAATGGCGGCACGCTCTTGGCGCAGGGTGACGATTTCGCTGGCGGTCGCCTTGGTATCTTCGGCATCGTTATTATCACCCCGCAGCACCCAGCCGCGCCAAGCTTTTTCCCGCATGGCGCGATTGGTCGAGAGCTCGAGGAAGGGCTCCACGCTCGAGCGGCTCAAGGTCACCACATATTTGCCAGGCATTCCGCGGGCGCGACCGGCTTCGAGGGCCGCATCGAGAAAGAATTGCGGCAGACCGGCACGATCGGCTTCGGTCTCTAGAACCAGCGCGAATTGGTTGGTGTCAGCCAAGACTTTCTGGCTGAAATTGGTGCTGAGGGTCGACAGGCGCTGATTGATTTCCGAGACGCGGGCCTTTTGCTCAGGGTTCAGCTTGGCACCTGAGCGTACAAAGCCTTGATAGACGCGCTCAACCAAGCGGCGCTGTTCGGGGGTACGCAAGCTTGAACGCTTGTCATACACGGCTTGAACGCGTGCAAACAGTTTTGGATTAAGGCGGATTGAGTCCGAATGGGCGGCCATAACGGGCCCCATTTCGCGCTGAATGGCGCGGATCGGCGCACTGGAATTGGCCGATGTCATATTGAAGAAAACGGCCGAGACGTCGTCTAGGAACAGGCCAGCCTTTTCCATCGCGAGAATGGTGTTGTCGAATGTCGGCGCGGTTTTGGCGTTGGCAATGGCCTCAATCTCAGCCTTATGTTGACGCATGCCTTCATAGAAAGCCGGACGGAAATGTTCCGGGCGAATGCGGTCAAAGGCCGGTGCACCATATTTGGTGGTTTTGGCTTCAAAGAAGGGATTGCTGAAGGCTTGCGTTGCTTGGGCGGGCTGGGCTGGGTTAGCCGCAACAGCCAAGGGCATCGCGAAAGCGCCTAAAGCGAAGAGGGCGGTACGGATCATTGGTTTCTCCCCGACGCGGGACTAGGGCCCGCCTGAAATTTTGAGCCGCTTCCTTAGGGGGCAGGGGAGGCCGTGTCAGCGGCGAGCTCGCGCACATTTCTGTGAGGATTGGGCAAAGCGCGACCGTCAATCATCTGCGCCACCCCCCTCCCATTTAGCCGTCCAATCCGCTAGGACCGTTTCATGACTGACATTGACACTCTCTCCCGCGACCTCTTTGCCCAATTAGATGCTGCCCAAGATGAAGCGGCCGTTGAAGTGGTGCGCGTCAACGCCCTTGGCAAAAAGGGTAGCGTCTCGGAATTGCTCAAAGGCATGGGCGGGATGAGCCCAGAAGAGCGTCAGAGCTTTGGCCCCTTGGTCAATGGCTTGAAGCAAAGCCTGAGCGACGCAATTGCCGTCAAGAAAGAGGCGCTGGCCCAAGCCGCCCTCGACGCGCGCCTCTTGGCCGAGCGGATTGATGTGACCCTGCCGGTGCGGCCTGAGCGGCGCGGCAAAATCCATCCGATCATGCAGGTGTTTGAAGAGGTTCAAACCATCTTTGCCGACATGGGCTTTGCCATCGCGGAAGGTCCAGATGTGGAAGACGACTTCCATAACTTCACGGCGCTCAACTTCCCGCCCAAGCATCCAGCTCGCGATATGCATGACACCTTCTTTTTTGAAGAGAAGGAAGATGGATCGCGCATGTTGCTGCGCACCCATACCAGCCCCGTGCAAGTGCGCACCATGTTGAACCAGAAGCCGCCGATCCGCATTGTCGCCCCGGGCCGTACCTATCGCTGCGACTCGGATCAAACCCACACGCCGATGTTCCACCAGATTGAAGGCCTCGTCATCGAAGACGGCGTGCATATGGGCCATTTGAAGGGCGTGCTGATGGACTTCATGCGCGCTTTCTTTGAGATCGACGATGTCGATGTGCGCTTCCGCCCGCACCATTTTCCGTTCACCGAGCCTTCGGCTGAGATGGACGTCCGTTGTGACCGTTCGGGTGGGGCATTGAAGATCGGGACCGGCACTGACTGGCTGGAGATTTTGGGCTGCGGCATGGTGCATCCCAATGTGTTGCGTGCCTGCGGTATTGATCCTGACCAGTATCAGGGCTTTGCCTTTGGCATGGGCATCGACCGTTTGGCTATGCTGAAATATGGCATCCCGGACCTGCGCGACATGTTTGCTGCCGATGTCCGGTGGTTGAAGCATTATGGATTTGAGCCGACGGTTCAGCCGAATCTGGCTACTGGATTGAGCTAAGTTTGGCGGCAGACATGCCGCTGAGATTTTTGACCCGCTTGCGAACCGCAAGTACCCCGTGAAGGACCAAGGATGTTGAAGCCGTTCTCGACCCGTGCGCCCACGACGCCTTCCGATGCGAATGAGGCGGTACGCCCCTTGGTTGCCGTCAAAAAGCTGCCGCACTTTGGCGACCTGCCCTTGCCGACCTATGAAACCAGCCAATCAGCAGGGATGGATTTGCGCGCAGCCTTGCCTGAAGGTGGCCATATCGATCTGTTGCCGGGCCGCCGTGCATTGATCCCAACCGGCCTCTCTATCGCTTTGCCACCGGGCTATGAGGCGCAAGTGCGGCCACGCTCAGGGCTTGCTCTGAAGAACGGCATCACCTGCCTCAACAGCCCCGGCACGATTGATGCCGATTATCGCGGCGAAGTTGGTGTGATCCTGATCAATCATGGCTGGGAAGGTTTCCGCATCCATCGTGGCGACCGCATCGCGCAAATGGTCATTGCCCCCATCACGCAAATTGGCTGGATGGAGTTTGAAGAACTCGACGAGACGGCACGGGGAACAGGCGGCTTTGGCTCCACAGGCAAAGATTGAAGCGCTTCTAAAGCCCGCCGCTGCAGAGGCAACCAGCACGAAGATCGCCGACTTACAGGCCCAAGGCCTTGTGACTTTTGAAGACGCCGCAAGACTAGACGCGGTTGCTGAACGCTATGCGGTGGCCGTAACCCCAACCATGTTGGGCTTGATCGACAAGGCCGATCCCCGTGATCCGATCCGTGCGCAATTTGTGCCCTCTGCGCTGGAGTTGCAGCAAAGCCCAGAGGAAAGCGCCGACCCGATCAATGATGCGGCCTTTTCGCCTTTGCCAGGCCTTGTCCACCGCTATGAAGACCGGGTTTTGCTGAAAGTCTTGTCGGTCTGCCCGGTCTATTGCCGCTTCTGCTTCCGCCGTGAAATGGTCGGCCCCGGTGGCGAAGCCTTGGTGGGGGAAAATCTCGATCAGGCTTTGGATTACATCCGCGCGCGGCCCCAGATTTTTGAGGTCATTCTGACCGGTGGGGACCCGTTCATGCTGTCGCCGCGCCGCGCACGCGAGCTGACACAAGCCTTAGCCGCCATTGACCATGTTAAAGTCGTGCGATGGCATACACGCGTGCCAGTGGTAGCACCTGAGCGGGTGAGCGAGGAATTCGTCCACGCTTTGCGGGCAGATGGCGTTGCGACTTGGGTGGCTATTCATGCCAATCATCCGCGTGAATTCACGCCAGCCGCTCAAGACGCCATTCGTTGTATGCGAGAAGCAGGGATTAGTCTGGTCAGCCAGTCGGTCTTATTGCGCGGCGTCAATGACCGTTTGGACATCTTACAAGACCTGATGCGCGGCTTCGTCGCTTTAGGGGTAAAGCCCTATTATCTGCATCATCCAGACTTGGCACCCGGCACCGGCCATTTCCGACTGCCGATAGCCGAAGGCCAAGAACTCATGCGGGGTCTGCGCCGCACCCTGACAGGCGTTGCCCAACCGACCTATGTTCTGGATGTTCCCGGCGGGGCCTTTAAGGCACCTTTGGACCCAGTTTATCTGCAGGAAACCGAGGGTGGATTGCAACTCTTGGACGGTACGGGCCACTGGCACGATTACAAGGGCTAAAGACCTGGAACGCTCAGCCTTTGCCGGTCAGGCTGGCGATCTTGGCTTCGGCTTCTGCAAGGCGAACCCGGCTTTCTTCGGCGATACTGATATGTTTTGATCGGTCGCGAAGCGCTGCCCGATAGGTCTCGCGAATGCCTAATTGCGTGGCGATACGGGCGCAAACCATCTGAAAATCAACCGGCTTGGTCACATAATCGTTCGCGCCGGCTTGCAGGCATTCCACCATCATGGCTTGATCAGTGCGGGCGGATACCATGATGATCGGCAAAGCTGCGGCAGAGCGTTTGCTGCGGATCTTCTTCACGACATCAAGGCCATTCAGGCCCGGCATCATGACGTCTAACAGGATGACGTCGATGGGCGAGACACTTAGAATGTCTAGCGCCTCTGTGCCGTCGCTTGCTTCATAGACTGTGGCCTGTCGGTTGCGCAGGCGCCGCGCCAGCACATCGATATTGTCCTGCATGTCGTCGACAATCAGGATGTTGGTATTGGCGAATTGGTCTTGAATATCTTCGGTCATGGCGCAGGTTTCCCTTGGAATTGGCGGGCCATTTCTTCCATCAAATGCGGCCAATCTACGGGCTTGGTGGCAAAGGCATCGCAACCCGCTTCAAAACAGGCCTCGCGGGACTCATTCATCGCGTGGGCGGTTAGTGCGATCACTTTAATTGTCGCGCCCAGCTTTTCGCGGATCTGTCGGGTGGCATCCAAGCCCGACATAATCGGCATGGATACATCCATCAGCACAAGGTCCGGTTTCCATGCCAAGGCTTGATTTAGCGCATCTTGGCCATCGCTAGCCCCGCGCACTTCAAATCCAGCTCGCGTAAGACGACGCATCAGCATTTCGCGATTGTCGTCATGATCTTCAGCCAGCAAAATTCTTTGCATGACAGTCCCCCGTTACCTATCGTTTAGTCGTGACATGATTTGAACATCACTGACTAGATGAAAGTGTATCCCATGGGTCATGAATTGGCTCTCCATAGGCGATAGCGCGGCAGTTCGATGGTCTCCACATCGAGGGCTTCGCTTTTGGGGCGGATCAAACGCGCAATGGCTGCGCCCAAAACCGACCCTAAAATGGGCTTCATGAAATGCTCTTGTGCACCCAGCGCGATCGACTTGCGTTGGTCGTCATCGGCGGCAATCACAACAATCGGTGTGTCATTCAACGCCGCATTCGCACGCAGGGCCGCCAGACAGGCATAACCGTCCATATCCGGCAGCTCGAGGTTCAAGATAATCAGATCAACCGGGCGATTGGCCAGATAGGCGAGGGCCGAACTGCCAGTAGCCGCCATCGCACCATTCAAGCCCAGGTTTTGGGCAGCCCGCAGCGCCAATGTATTGCTGACCTCATCATCATCGATCACGAGGATCAAGGGCGCAGCCTCGTCTGCCATGATCTGGAGGTCGACATCCTTGGCTTGCAGGCCTTTTGCTGGCAGCGAGAGCGTAAAGGTTGATCCAAGACCCGCGTCGCTTTCCACACAGACAGTCCCGCCCAGCAATTGCATCATCTCGCGGGTGAGGGCCAAGCCAAGCCCGGTTCCACCATAAACCCGGGTGACAGAGCCATCGCCTTGTTGAAACGGTTCAAACAAACGGGCTTGGGCTTCCGCGTTCATGCCAATCCCGGTGTCTGCCACTTTGATCTCGTAATGCGCGCGGCCTGTAGCCGTGCTCACTTTCTCAAAGGACACCGCAACCTGTCCGTCTTGGGTGAATTTGATCGCATTAGAGATCAGGTTCATCAAACATTGGCGCAAGCGGAACCCATCTGTGAGCACCACGATTGGGTCATCTGGGGTTGCTAAGATCAATCGATTGCCGCGATTTTTTGCCAAGGGGCCTAAGCTTTGCAGAACTTCGTCGGCAAGCTCGTTCAAGTTCACGGGCTCGTGCGTGATTTCCATTTTCCCCGCCTCAATCTTGGCAAGATCGAGGATTTCATTGATCAGTTTCAAGAGATGGTGGGCTGAATCTTGAACCTTGCGGGCATCCCGCGCTGCGTCTTGTCGGCCATCTTGCTCGGCATCCTCGATCAGCATTTCGGTGTAGCCCAAAATGGCGTGCAGCGGCGTGCGCAACTCGTGGCTGACATTAGCCATCAATTGCGATTTAGCTTGGCTGGCGATCTCGGCGTTCTGGCGCGCTTCGCTCAATTGTTGCACGGCGGTCGCCAACAAGTGGTCGCGCTGATCGATATCGCTCAAGACCCGCTCAAAGCCTGCCAGCAATTGCCCAGCACTTTGATTATTGGGGTCTTGTTCGCCTGACATGTCGAGCGGCTCTTTCAAGCTTTCAAGCTTGGCATGCCAAGATGGCTGGCTAGGCCGAAGGCTTACTACTTCTGGACTACAAATCTCTTCCAGGAGCTTGCGTTTCTCGTCTAAAGCTTCTTGCGCGCGCGCAATCATCACAGTCAGACGCTCTTGCTTGGCCTTCTCATCTGCCCGCACCAAGAAGACCTCAGTCACGTCTTGAGCATAGCCAATTGCGCCGCCAATCCTGCCGTCTGGCAGGTACCAAGGGTGGACTTCCCAATCGAGATAGACCTCCGCCCCATCGACCCGAATCCGGTGATCGGCGATCTTTTGGCTGCTGACGCCTGTCAGTGCGAGTGTGATGGCATCATGCCAATCTTGTTTGGCAGACGGCATCGCTTCGGCCATGGTTTTGCCCAGCAAGTCCTGCTCGCTCAGTTGGATGGCGCCAAGCCAAGCCTCATTGACGGCCATAAAGCGGGCCTTGGTATCAAACAGCGCGGCCCGCATACTGGTATGCTTGAAGATCAATTTTGAGATCATCGCATCCCGCGCAGCGGCGCGGCCTTGCAACAAGGCTTCTTTGCGGGCGCGCTCGAGCTTTTGTTCAATCACATCGCGGGTCCGCCAAGCCATGACGACATAGCCCAGCCCGCAAACGGCCGCGAGGGACGCGACGTAATGACTGAATTCCGAGTGCGCAGCAGGGTCCATAAATGGATGCCATAAACTCAAGACCGGAAGTACCAAGAACGGTGCCAAGGTCATGCTGCCAGAGATGCGCGACACCGATAGAATGCCTGTCGCTCGGGTCGCGGCGGCTGCCAACATAGCTGTAGCGGCAATTGCCAACGCCAAATCACCCGTCGCAATCATCGCAATCGGAGCGACCATAAAGCCGCATACAGTCAGACCGCACATCGCCCCTAATTGGATTGCGGCAGTTTTGGTACGCAAATGTTCGCGCCCACTTCGCACCAACCATCCTGCAAACCAGGTATCAACGCCAAACAGCGCCAAAAACCCGACCGCCCAAAGCAACGGCCAAGAGTGATTGGACGCTAGGGCAAAGGCACACCCCGCAATCGCAATCATCAGGACGATGACTGGGGCTTCTTGCCGGACGTTAGAGAAGTGCTTCTGCAGCGCATAAGGACGTATCAAGGCGGTACACTCGTAATAATTCCTCGCCTCTTCTAATTCATTTGGATTAACATCGGGTCTCTGAAACCGGTCGGATTTATTCCGGGTTGGCGGGAAGGCGTGGCGGCACCTATATCAAACCTGCCATTCCAGCCGAGGCGTCAGCGTTGACCGGGTACCCAAAGGAGCTTTGCACGCTCCCCCACGCCCCACTTAAAGAGGGCTCCTTTATCTGCACCCATTTTGATGGAAACCCTGTTTCACCAAAGCACTTCCGAGAAAGGTGAATTTTGTGCAACCAATGTGGTCACGCTTTGACGACTTTTGGCCGATTGCGGATGGTCTGCTTTGGGTGCGCGAGTTGCGAAAGTGGACGTTCATTTGAGGCGGGGAACTCAAACTTCTACGGGACGATTTTGGTGGCGACTGTCACAGGTCCCAACGAGTTAAGCCAAGTACTTTCGCACCGGAGATAGTTTAGAAGCGGAGTTGATAAGTGAAGGCCAAACAGCCTTTGGATAGAAATGAGCTGCCCCCTTCGCACCTATTATTCCTTGTTGCTGGCAAGAAAAGCGTTGCAATCGGACACAAACGGCGGAAAAGAGCGAGATCACGTCTAAAACAGCCATGTAGGAAGTGCGTTTCAATGAGAACCTTTTGGATTTGCCTTTTGTTCTTTTTATTGGCAGCGTGCGGTGGCGGCGGATCTGGTGGATCGGCTGGTGGCGGACCAACTAACCCGATTGTCGCGCCAAGCGCCCTCTCCTACCCCAGTCCCACGACCGTAGTGGTTGGTACAGCACTGAGCCCGTTAAACCCAAGCGTTGCAGGGACAGTTACCTCATACACGATCGCACCAGCCCTACCTGCCGGTCTTACGTTGAACACCACTTCGGGCCAGATAACTGGCACGCCAACAGTGGCCACGCCTTCGGCAACTTACACCATTACAGCCCGAAATGCGGCTGGTGCTGCGACTTTTGCTTTGACCTTGGTGGTCAATCCCGCGACAACGGCAGCCCTTGAGCCCTCAGCCGCGACGACCATCGGGACAGGACAACGCATCAACCTATTTTTTGCCCAGCGCGTGGGTGGCGCGCCATTTCCGACCTATATAGACGCAACGCAGGTTAGCTGGACCTCGTCCAATCCAAGCTTTGCCACAATTGATGCCAGCGGGAATGTTACAGGTGTTGCTGAGGGTTCAACTACCATCACGGCGAGATACCAGACATTTACGCTTCAAGTGTCGGTGCAGGTACGAGGTGCCTGGATCGCGCGAACGCTGACTGTTCCCGGGCAAGGAACGCGCCGCTATGCGATCTATGTACCCAATGGCATGGGTGCCCTTGGCCCGAGACCTGCGCTTATCGCCATGCACGGCGGCACGGGCACAGCCATGGGCCAAGCCGCAAGCAGCCAGCTTGCAAAGACTGCCTCAGCCCGGCAATTCTACGCAGTCTTTCTGGAAGGAAGCGGCACTCTCCAAACGTTCAATGCAGGCGCATGCTGTGGATCTGCTCAATCGCAAAATGTGGATGACATAGCCTTTACACGCGCCGTCATTACCGACATTCGCGCCAATTATAGCGTCGATCCGGCAAAGATTTTCGCTACGGGCTTCTCAAACGGCGCTATGATGGCGCATCGCTTGGCGTGTGATCTGGCTGATCAAATCGCAGGCGTTGCGGCGGTCAGTGGCGCTTCCGGCGAATTTGATGGTGCCGGGACACGTTACTATACTTGCAGGCCAGCTCGCCCCATTCCCGTGCTCCATATTCATGCGGCCAACGACAGAAACTATCCCTATGTCGGCGGAGTCGGAGATGGCATTTCCACGACTAATTTTTATGGTGTTGACCCAACTATCAATGATTGGCTCGGCCGAAACAATGTCACCTCGCAATTTGTTGAGGAGGTTATTGGTGCTTCAACGACCTGTCGCCGCTACGCCACACGCGCCAATGCCAGCTTACCGACCGCACCAGTTACAATCTGTCGCCAGAACCCATCAGACGTATATGATAGCGTGAACCGCGTCGTGTTTGGCGGCGGGCATTCTTGGCCAGGCGGTGTTCGCTCGCCAAGCGCCAATAGCGACGTGCCCTTGTCAGACTTTGATGCCAGCACCTATCTCTGGAACCAACTGAACCCTTGAGCCTTGAGGTTTCTTTAGGCAGAACGGCGCAGATAATTATTGCGCATCAATCAATTTCTGAAAAAAGTTGGCGTCCGCTTGAGTTGAAGATTATTCTACTTACAAAACTGCGCCTTCCGTCTCCTTTTCCACTAACTCCTTGACGTAAGTGTGCTGCCTAGTAACGGGTCATAAGGGGACCTGGGATTCAGCGGTTTGTCGTCCAACCCCCTTAACGTTCGCCGATCTTGGTGTGTCCAACGAGCTAACCGCAGCAACTGACTTATAGGTTTTAGGACACATTTGTGAAGGCGGTTGTGGCGTTAGTTTAATGCACTTGTCCGGCGGACAGCATTGAGCAGGAGGTTTCAATCACCCAAGCCATCATCCGAACCCGCACTGCCCCCCCCACCCCCCAAGTTCCGAAAGAAGCCAGCGACATTTGGTCTCAAAGTCAGAGGTGGCCTGCGCGCCACAATCGAAAACAAGGCCAAGCCCGTGAACGATATTGTCGGCAATTAGCCGATCTGTTAGGCTGACTTAATCTGATGCAGAGGCTGGAAGAGATCCAAACAAAATGACACAGAACCAACACGAATCGTTACTGGAGCGAGCTAAGCAACGCAACCTTCCGCTAGACACCTTGATTGCCGAAACTCTACTCGTCGAAATTCTTAACCGACGATACAGCCCAGGCGAGTGGATCCGGGAACAAGAAGTTGCCGACCGGTTTGGTGTTTCGCGCTCCCCAGTGCGCGAGGCGTTGCGTCAAGTTGGCCGGTTTGGTTTTGTGGTGGTACGACCCTGGCGCGGTGCCCAAGTAATTGAGTTGAGTGTTGCTGAGACCCACCATATTTTTGATTTGCTGGAAGTGGTTTATGGCGTCACCGCCCGTCAAGGGGCGACTTACCTAACCCCCGAAGATTGCGACACTTTGGAGGCAATTCTCGCCCCCGCATTTAAGGTAGCCCAAGGGGGGTCTAGAGAGGCCGCGATTGATGCTGCGTTCAACTTTGGTCGATTTATCGCTAGGCGCGGCCCCTCCCGTGCTGGCTATGATTCGCTGGTACAGATCGGTCGTTTGGCGCTTTGGCAAAACAAGCTGTTGATGGCGGAAAGCATCGATTATTTTGAGCAGTCCGTGGGGATTTTACGGGTACTGCTGGTCTCGCTTCGTGCCGGCGATGCACACGCCGCCGAAACCTTGGCGCGCGCATCGGTGGCGTTTATTCGTAAGGCAATTTTGGAAAAAGTTAGCGCATTGTCGACGGCTTCAATGCTTGCGGCCCTGCCAAGTTCGCGTGCCGATTGACATCAATAGAAATTGTCGTCAATTTAAATTGACGACAATTTTAAAAAGCGACGAGACTTTGGCTTTTGGTCATATGGACTCGCGATGGGAGGACGAGATGAAACGGCTTGGTTCCACAACGGCTTTGGTTGCACTTTGTGCGTCTTGGGGATTTTCAACTTATGCCTTGGCCCAATCCGGCGGTACCGGGCAGGCCGCCCCCGCAACAGCGGATGGGACAGAGACCATCATTGTTACCGCTACCCGTCGCGCTGAGTCTGTGCAAAAAGTGCCAATCTCAATCACGGCAGTTTCAGGTGAAACCCTACGCGAAGCGGCGATCAGAGATACCCAAGGCCTTCAAGCGCTAGCACCCTCTCTCGTCATTACTGTGTCGAACTCGGAGACAACGGGAGGCGTTGTTCGCATTCGCGGTGTCGGTACAGCAGGCCAGAATTCTGGTCTAGAGCCAACCGTAGGCGTCTTTCTCGATGGCGTTTACCTGCCACGATCAGGAATTGCATTGAATGAACTGGTCGATATCGAGCGCGTTGAAGTTCTTCGTGGGCCACAAGGAACGTTGTTTGGCAAGAATACAACCGCAGGCGCAATTACCATTGCAACCAAGAAGCCAGAATTTGATTTTGAGGCCGAAATGTTTGCTGGCGCTGGATCCCAAGGCTCAAAGCGCGGTGGCTTTTCAATTACTGGCCCAGTAATCGACGAACGACTTGCTTTACGACTTTCAGGAAGTTTGAATCAGCGCGACGGTTATGTTGATGATGTGAAGCTCAACAAGAAACTCAACAGTCGTGACCGATGGCTGCTGCGCGGCCAAGCTCTTTGGACACCAACAGACAAAGTATCGCTGAGGTTGATCGCAGATAGATCACAAAAAGACGATATTTGTTGTGCTGCACCTTATGTGCTCAACGGTGTTCGTGCTGCAACGATCTCCTCACTTGGCGGCACAGTTTTTAATCCGACGCGGGAAGCAGATTATATCGTCGCCACAAATGTCGCGCCGACGTCTTCAGTTGAAGATCAGGGTGTTTCATTGGAGCTCAACTGGGACCTAAATTGGGCCCAATTGAGGGGCTTGGCGAGTTCCCGTACATTCTCATCGCTACGCAATGCAGATGGGGACTTCTCCGATGTCGATTTGACCAACACGTTGAATGAGCTGACCGAGGATGAAACTCAGACGTTCGAATTAACGCTTCGCGGAACGGCAGGTCCAGTAGACTGGTTGGTAGGTGCTTTCGGTTTTGATCAAACGTTTCTGCAGTCAAGTTCGACCGTGCTAGGTGCAGATGCAGGTCGGTTTGCTGCGGCACTTGCTGCCCGCCCCACGATCATCCCACTTTATGCGGCAGGCGATGGAGATCAGCTTCGGCGCTTCGATTTGGATGCGAGCGGGTGGTCTGTATTCACCCACAATATCTGGAATGTTACAGATCAATTAGCTCTGACGCTGGGTTTGCGTTGGAGCAATGATGAGAAAACCGGTGGCGGCACGTTTATCACGCGGTCCGCAGGCTCGTGTACATCGACTTTGGTCCCCGCAACGCTTCGTCTAATTTGTCCAACGAAAGACTACCAAGCAAGTAAAACAGATGAAAAGACGAGTGGCGTTTTGGCCGTATCTTACGAGGTTAGTGAAACAGCGCTTTTGTTCGCTAGCTTCTCGCGTGGTTTCAAAGCAGGCGGCGTTAGCTTGGATAGAGACGCCGGCAATAGATCGAAGGCAACCTTTGATCCCGAGGAATCTGACAGTTTTGAGGTTGGGATAAAAGCCCAATGGTTTGGACGACGTTTACGCACGAACCTGACGTTCTTTGATCAAACTTACACCGACTTTCAGCGCGTGGTCTTCACTGGAACCGAAAACTTGCTTTCCAACCAAGGCGAGGTGCGCTCCAATGGTGTAGAACTTGATACCAGACTTTATGTTGGTGGCGGTGTCTCATTGACTGCAGCCACAACTTATAATTTCGCGAAATTTGGCAATGAAGTGTCAGATGTCAACATTCGAGGCAAACAACTGAATGCAGCGCCCGAGCTTACAACCCAACTCGGAGCCGCGTGGGAGCGACAGATTGCGACCGGACTCACTGGCTTTGGCCGCGTAAACTGGCGCCACCAGTCAAAGACTATCACGGGCGGTGATCTTGATCCTCTTAAAGCTCAACCTGCTTTTGGTCTTCTAAACGGCTCATTTGGAGTTCGTCACGAAGGCAGTGGTTTTGAAGTCTCGGTGTGGGGCGCAAACATCACCGATGAAGTTTATCGCATCGTGACCTTTAACTCGACACTGCAAGCTGGGTCGCTTAACGCTTACATGGGAGAACCCCAAACTTGGGGGGTCGAGGTAAGCAAGAAATTTTGATCCCAGAGGACAGAGATATAATCATGAATCGACGCGAAGTCATTGCTGGGATCAGTGCAACAGCCGCTACGACAGCAACCCCTTCATTGGCGGCTGTCAGCAACGCAGCCATAGACGCCGCTTTCAACTATGCTTTCACGTTATATGAGTTCGCTCGCCTTAGTCAGCGCGCGGGCGGTGCCGGTGGCGATACACGGACGCCGGCCGAGCGATTGAACCGGCTGGGAACCCGGCGTGGATTAGCGACCGCAGCCAATCGAGGTGTCACGGCACCCAATAATGACACCGTCTATAGCTCGGCATTCTTGGAACTCTCTGGCGGCCCCTTAGAACTGATCGTTCCCGATATCCCGGATCGCTATTTTTCAATCGCCTTTATGAACGCGTTTACCGATAACTTTGCCTACATCGGGACAAGAGCGACCGGGGGCAAAGGCGGCCGCTTCTGGATTGTCGGACCCGATTGGCGTGGACCGGCGCCATCCGGCGCACAGCTCATTCGTTCGGAAACAAATGATGTGTGGATGCTTGGCCGGATTTTGGTAACTGGTCCCGAAGATGTGCCTGCCGCGAGCGCCATACAGGACGCGATCAAGCTCAATATTCCAGTCGGGAGGGGGCCTAATCTTCCCATCCTAGCGGCCACAGACGACAATTTAAACGGCGAGAAAATACTCAGTGCTGCCAATGAGGTATTGGGTCGCCAGAGGCGCTTGACCGGTCAGGCTGCGCGGGCGCTAAAGATGCGGCGTCTTGGAATCCGGCCTGGCGCACGGGACGCTTTCGCTGGCCTTTCGCCCGATCTTCAGCAGGCTTGGTTGGCCGCCGCACCTCGTGGCATGGACCGTTTGCGGGGGCGGTTCGGTCGAGAGGGGCGGGCGCAAAACGGCTGGACCAGTTCAAGCGCCACCACCGGAAATTTCGGCAATGATGATCTTGAACGTGCGACGGTGGCATTGGGCGGCATTGCTGCCCTCAGCCAAGACGAGGCGATGTATTTTGCCTCGGTCGCGGACGCCCAAGGCCAAGCCTACGATTTCACGAAAAGCTACCGCTTTAGAATATCGCCAAGTGGCGTGCCAGTCGATGCGTTTTGGTCGCTAACCATGTATTCTGCGGAGCCCGACGGGCGGTTCTTTTTTGTACCCAATGCGATCAATCGCTATGCGCTAAGCGATCGGTCACCGGGGCTTGTCCGGGAGCCGGATGGATCGATTGTAATCATCCTTTCGCGTGATCCACCCCGCGCTGAGTTTGGGGGCAATTGGTTGCCGATGCCAAACGGCCCGCTACGCTTGTCCTTCCGAGCATATTTGCCGCGAGCAGAAGTCAAACAGGGCCGCTGGTTTCCCCCTGCCATCGAGCGCCTGACCGATGGATGACGTGCGTGCCCGGCGTGCTTTTGCTCGACGGACACGTCTTGTTGGCGGGCTTTTGGCAGCGATTTGCACCGTCGCCCCCTCGATGGTTAGCGCGAAAGCCCTGCCGTGCGTTGAAGGGCGCAATGCAGCGGCCATAAGCCCGACTCTTGCTGGTGCGATTGGCAGGGCTGTCGCCGCTACCCGGTTTGAGAATCTGAGCGCAGAAGTTGTTGAACGCGCGAAGCTGACCGTCTTGGATAACTTCGCGACCCTTGCTTACACCGCGCACCAGTCACGCGACGATCCTTACATCTTACGTGCTCGCCAACGCGGCGGCACCCAGGAAGCGTACCTGGTGGGGACCGGTATCAGAGCGCCGGTTGAAGATGCAGGTGCTGGTATGGCGTGGCTGATCCATGCCGCAGAAACCGATGACAGCGACTTTCGCGCCAGTCTGAGAGCATCTCCCGTTGTTATGGGTCCTGCACTGGCAATGGCGCAGGCGCAACGCGTTAGTGGGCGCGATTTTTTATTGGGTCTATCGGTTGGATATACGGTGCTGGGTCGATTGGCTGCCCCACTTGGTCCGATGCAGCCCCGCGGTTTCATGTCTTCGGGTGTGTGGGGGCCTGCTGCCTCGGCGGCGGTAAGTGCGCGTATGCTAAACATGGATGGGGTCGCAACCGCTAATGCAATCGCTTTGGCTTCCAGCGCTGGGGGCGGATCTTTCCAATATTTTTATGACCAGACGCAAGACAAGCGTATGGTCGTTGCGCGTGCAGCGCGTGCCGGTGTTGAGGCAACCATGTTGGCCTGTCGGGGCGAGACTGGTGCCGCTCGAATCTTTGAGGGTCATGCCGGCCTCTATCCGGTTTTGGGTGGCCCTGATGGCAAATCGATAGATAGTGCGCCTATCACGGCTGGTTTCGATGCACTGGAAGGGCCGTTAAGGCTCGTGCCGAAGTTTTACGCCGCTTCAGCCTCCATCATTCCAACGCTTGACGCACTCGCCCAGACACCAAAAGAACGCAGGATTAAGGCCAAGGACATAGATCATATCGTCCTGCGCGGTGGACCCAGCATTGCAGGGATCTACCAAAGTAAACTCGATGCCTACACGCCACCGCCTTCCAAAATCGGTGCCAAGCTGAACTATGCATTTGTTGTCGCATTATATTTGATCAAAGGCAGTGCGGAGGCCGGGGATTTCACTGACGAGGCCTTGGTTGACCCCGCCATCAACAATCTGGCGCGTCGTATTCGCTTTGAATTGACCGCCGAGATCCCCGCGACGCTAACCATTGTTCCCAAGTCTGGTACTCCCTTGGTGCTGACCCCGATCGAAAGTGACAGCCGCCAAACTGAGCCTGTCATGCTAGAAGCGCGTATGGCCAAATTCAGGAGTTTGACCCGCCACACACTTGACGATCGCCAGCGCGCTTGGCTGTTCTCTGAGGTCGAAAAGCTCGACCAAGTGCCTGACATGGCAGCTTGGCTCGCGCGGGTGGAAAGGGTTCTACAATGAGCGTCTGTTTGCAAGAAGCTTTGATGCCGCGTCGCTCAGTGCTGGTTGGCGGGTTAGGTTTGGCTGGCTGTGCGACCAGCCGCGAGAACGGTGCGAGTTTGGTCATGGGGGACCTTCCGCCTAAGGGGCAAACGGGTACCTCACAATCGGTCATGCTGTCAGGTGCTGATGAGACCGGGACGCATTTTGTGGCTGTGCGCGCCTGTCAGTATCCCGAAGCGGGTGTCACTTGGCTTTGGTGCACGGTGGCGACACCCCAAGGCCTGTATCAGTTTTCTTCTAACAAGCTCCCTTGGCAGGGCCCAGCCTTGTCGCCGGACGAAGCGGGGATGGCAATCTATCGGGCGCAATCGAGCGAGGCAGACGCTAAGTTCGTTCGCACCGGCACGTTGAAAGCCCCTCAAAGAACCGAGCTAAGCGCTCGCTTCACCGCTCAAGGCCAAGGCCCGCATCCAATTAACCGCGCGCGCGTATCCCTGGTCGCAGAATTTGAACCGCTGTCGGGCTATGCGGGGCTCCTAACGGGAAGAACAGAAGCCTTTGGTTACGCGAAGTTTGTTTTGAACCTTGCTGGACAGAAGGTCGTCTTTGAAGGTCCATCGCAATTTCATGAGCAGACACAAACCGACGCGCGATTTGTCGCGCCATTCATTTTTTCAAGTCTGTGGTCAAAAGATCTGTTTTCTTCAATTCTGGTGGGACAGCCAAATGGAGGTGGTTATGTTCTCAATGAAGGTCGCCCTAGTGCTATCTCCAAACCAAAAGCGGAACTGACCCAGACAGCGTCGAAATTCACTTTCTCCGTAGGCGGAATTGATCGCACTGTCGTGTTGGAAAATCGCTTCTCTTACCAAATTCCAATCTACAATACCCTGTGGCAAGGGCGATTTGTGAAGGGTGAGTTTTTTGGCAAAGCCGTCGTCGGCATGGTAAATTCTTGGCTGTTTTAGGCCGGTGATTGAGTAATGGAGGACCCTAAATGTTTGCATCTGTCCGTTCGCGCCATAACGCGATT
This sequence comes from Aquidulcibacter sp., assembly GCF_049239865.1. Classification (NCBI taxonomy): domain Bacteria; kingdom Pseudomonadati; phylum Pseudomonadota; class Alphaproteobacteria; order Caulobacterales; family Caulobacteraceae; genus Aquidulcibacter; species Aquidulcibacter sp. Next base: position 20,109 of record NZ_JBMLTR010000020.1, on the reverse strand, counting down.
GCACTGCTTGGCGTGCTTGCCGCCGCCGCGTCAACTGTCCCCGCTTTGGCCCAATCGCCAGAGATCTCGATCAACCAAGGTGTCTTGATCGGGAACCAAGATGGGAATGTTTCATCGTTCCTTGGCATCCCCTATGCAGCGCCGCCGATTAATCAACTTCGCTGGAAGCCGCCAGCCGTTGCGCTATCATGGAGCAAGCCACGAGACGCCAAGGCTTTTGGTCCCTCGTGCCCCCAACCAGAGCGTAACGACATGCAGAATTTTCGGCAAAAGGCTGCTCAAAGCGAAGACTGTCTCAGCCTGAATGTGTGGACTTCAAATCCAAATGGACGGGCACCGGTTATGGTTTGGATCCATGGCGGTGGACATCGAGTGGGCTCCGGATCGGTAGGATTTTACAATGGTACCGAATTGGCGCGTCAAGGCGTCGTACTTGTCACCATCAACTACCGTTTGGGGTTGCTCGGCTATTTCGCCCACCCCGCCTTAACTGCAGAAGCCGGTCCGACCTCCCCGCTTGGAAATTATGGTATGATGGACCAGATCGCGGCTTTGAAATGGGTCCGGGAGAATATCTCGAAGTTTGGCGGCGATCCCGAGAAGGTTACCGTTTTCGGCGAGTCCGCCGGTGGAGCCAGCACTTTGTATTTGTTGGCGACGCCATCGGCAAAAGGGCTTTTCAGTCAGGCGATTGTGCAGTCTGGCGGTGGATTGCAGGTGCCCAAAGACCTCACAGCGACAGAAGCAGACGGGCAAAAATCAATGGGTGAGCTGGGACTTCCAGCGCGTGCATCGGTATCGGATCTGCGCGCCATTCCAGCCAATCGACTGGTCGCTCTGCAACCTCTGGAAGGACTCGGATTTGGTCCGTTTGTAGATGGCAGACTGGTGCTCAGATCGCCCGCGCAGGCTTTTTTGACAGGCCAAGCGACCGATGTCCCCTTGCTGATTGGTGCCAATAGCAATGAAGCCAGTGTGATGGAGACGCTTAATGTGACGGACCGTGCCATCACGGCGTTTCTCGGAAATCGGGAAGCAAGCGTTAGAGCCACTTATGGCGGGGCCCGCATCTCGGACGCAGAGTTTGCACGCCAAGTCTTTGGCGATGCCACATTCGTTGGCCCAGCGCGCTTCATTGCCGGGCAAGCGGCGAATGGCGCGCCCTCGTTCCTTTACCATTATGACTATGTCTTGGAGAACCGACGGGATCGCCAGCCAGGTGCCGGCCATGGGTCAGAGATTCCGCAGATATTTCGAAGCTGGGGTCAAATGCCACTCGCGAGCCGATTACTCACCCAACAAGACAACGACTTTAGTGTGATGATTTCTGGCTGCTGGGTGGCTTTCGCGAAGACGGGAACACCAAGCTGCGCCGGGTTGCCGCCCTGGAAACCTTACGCGCCTGAAACAGATGTGTTGATGGAATTGTCGCCCAAGTCTGGCCCCAAAGCTAACTTCCGAAAAGACAAACTTGATGCGGTTCTGCCAGCTGATGGTGCTGTGAACGGGCTAAGGAGAAACTAGCCGGTTTCATCCCTGAACCACATTGCTTGAGGAAATTCTGGATGCGCAAAAAAGCAAGCGTCACCAAGTCAACCTTCGCTCCGTCGCGGCGTTCTGCCCTTGTCGGTAGTTCGTGTGTCTTTGTCCCCAGCGTTACACTGGCTCGCTCACTCCAGGCTGAACCTGCACAGCTACAATCGGACTTGGAACGCTATGCTTCCTTTGGCACCCACCAGTCCGGATCATCCGGTGATCAGGCCACAGTTCAATGGATTTCCAGCAGAATTGCCGCGTCTGGCTATCGTGTTTCCCTGCAACCCATTGAAGTGCCTTTCTTTGATGAAACTCGGGCGACGGTGACGCTTTCAAATGGTTCCGAGTTCGTCGGGATCGGCCAACACCCGATCACGCTTACAAGTAAAGGTGGGCTGCTTGCACCCTTGACCCTGTGGCGGGAGGATCAGGATCCGAGAGTAATCGCGGGGAAGATCGCGGTTGTCATGTTGCCCTTTGGTCGACACTCCAGTTCGCTACAGCCTGTCATCGCGGGCGCTATCAAAGCTGCTTCCGAGGCCAATCCAAAGGCACTGATAGTGGTGACCGATGGCCCATCCGGAGAAGCTTTGGCCCTTAATGCATTGGACAAGCCAGCAGACCGGCCCATGCCAATTCTGGTGCTCGGCTCGCGTGGCATTCAACCCGTACTGCAAGCCGCCCGAAACGGGGCATCAGCCACGCTCTATTTGGAGGGGCAGACCGGACGTAGGATCGCCAACAATGTGGTTGGTCGAAGAGTCGGAACGGGCAAAAAAATAGTGCTGACCACGCCACTCAGTGGCTGGTTTACCTGCGCAGCGGAACGGGGAAGCGGGGTCAGCGCTTTCCTAGCGCTGGCAGACTGGCTTGCAAAAGCCCATCCCAATTTGGATGTGACACTTGGCGCGATGACCGGCCATGAATTCGAAAACCTCGGCAGCAAGAAGTTTAACGCCCAAATGGTGCCGCCTCCAGGAGACGTTGACCTCTGGGTTCACCTTGGTGCGAGTTTCGCCGCCCGTGACTGGCATGAACTGGCTCCCGGGTTGTTGGCACCTTTGCCCAGTATGGATGCTCAACACTTTTTGCTTGGCCATGAGTCTTTTCTTCCAATCCTTCGGCAAGCTATGAAGGGCGTACCTGGCTTTGAAGTCCCCTATGTTGCCAGTGTCGAAGCTGCCGCAGGTGAGGCGAAGCAAATACTAATCGATGGCTACACAAAACTGATTGCTAATTTTGGTGCCCACCGATTGCATCATGCCCGCTCGGATGGTCTCCAAGCTATAGATGGGGCGTTAGTTAGTCAGGCCTATGTTGGTCTGCAAAGTGCGGTCTCAAGAATACTGGCCTAATTGTGCGTGATCGGCTGAACTCGGAGCTTCCTGACGTGCAGATAATGTCAGCGCCAAAACTGTCCGCTTTCAAGCAAACGCCAACCCGCCCCAAACGGCAACCTTTGGCGCAAAGCCGCCATCGCACCCACACCCTTCCAACCCTCCAACAAATCCCTATGTTAGGACCATGAGCCAAGACCTTTATTCTTCGCGCGTTCTGGAACTTGCGGCTGATATTCCCTTTGTCGGTTTGCTGGAAAGTCCCGATGGGCGGTCGCATCGCGTCTCTCGGCTGTGTGGGTCTGAGATTGAAGTCGATGTTTGTCTGCAGGATGGTCAGGTCACTGCGGCTGGGATTGAGCCGAAAGCCTGTGCTTTGGGGCAGGCCAGTGCCAGCATTTTGATGCGCAATATCGTGGGTGCCAGCGCCGCAGAAATCCGTGCGGCGCGCGACGCCTTTAAGGCCATGTTGAAGGAGCAGGGGCCAGCGCCCACCGGACGTTTCTGGGAGTTACGTTACTTAGAGGCTGTCAGGGATTATGTGCCACGCCACACCTCGGCACTTTTGGCTTTCGATGCCGCTGTTGAGGCGGTTGAGCGGGCCCTTGCCAAGCAATCTGCCGCCGGGGAAATCTGACGTCAAGGGTGGTGACAAGACACCCCATATCAGGGTAGAGAAGGTTCGTGATGATTATCTATCAGGTTACCCATTTGACTACTGACTAAAGCCGGCGAGGCGCGGCAGGGCGCTTCGCTGCGGCGAGATTTCCCCCTGCCTGACTGTTCGACAAAGACTTCTCTCCCTCCCCTGAGATTTGGCACTGGATATAGCGGGTTCGGCTTCCAGGCGGATTGACGACGCAGCTGACAACGATCATGGCAAGACCGACGACCCTTTCTGTACCGGCACGGGTGCTTCTGGCCGCGCAACGCGTTTACAAGGTCACCTTGTCGCCGCTGATCGGTCAACAATGTCGCTATTTGCCCAGCTGCTCAGCCTATGCCGCAGATTGTGTTCGCCAGTTTGGGGCGTGGCGTGGGTCTTGGATGGGGCTTGCGCGTCTGTGTCGATGTCGGCCCGGCGGTGGCTCTGGGTATGACCCAGCGCCCGCAACCTGTGAGCCGGTCTCAGCCTTCACGCCTTGGCGTTATGGCGATTGGAAACTGGGCGCGCGCCTGGTCGATCCAAACGGGGCAGGCGGCACGCCGAACAGTCAAAGCACACCCAATCAAGCTTCTCTCTGAAATTACACTCTGGCAGTAAACAAGATGATCCACTTAGAATTCCCCGATGGTGCCGTTCGCCCCTATGAGCCGAAGATCACCCCTTTGGCTATTGCCGAAGGCATTTCCAAATCCCTCGCCAAGAAAGTCGTTGCCGCAAAGGTCGATGGCCAATGGTGGGACTTAAGCCGCCCGCTTGATCACGGTGGCAAGTTTGAGCTGGTCACGCGCGACAGTGCCGATGGCCTCGAAGTGCTGCGCCACGATACGGCCCACGTGTTAGCTCAAGCGGTGCAAGAGCTTTTCCCCGGCACGCAGGTGACGATTGGCCCAACGGTTGAAGACGGCTTCTATTACGACTTCTACCGCGAAGAGAAATTCTCCACAGATGACTTTGAAGCCATCGAAAAGCGCATGCGCGAGATTGTCGATGCGGACCTTCCCATCGTCCGCGAAGAAATGGACCGCGATGCGGCTATCGCGCATTTCAACGAGATTGGTGAGACGTTCAAAGCCAATATTATCGACGACATCATCCCGCCGGGTGAAGTCATCACCGTCTATCGCCAAGGCGATAACTGGAAGGACTTGTGCCGTGGCCCGCATTTGCCCTCGACGGGTCGTCTGGGCAAAGCGTTTAAGCTGATGAAGTTGGCAGGCGCTTATTGGCGCGGCGACCCCAAGAACCCGCAGCTGCAGCGCATTTATGGCACCGCTTGGGCCGACGATAAGCAATTGGCCGATCATTTGATGCGCTTGGAAGAGGCTGAAAAGCGCGACCACCGCAAGATTGGCAAGGCACTCGACCTGTTCCACTTCCAAGAAGAGGCGCAAGGCTCGGTCTTCTGGCACCCAAAGGGCTATATGATCTGGCGCACGCTGGAAGCCTTTATCCGTCGCCAGCTCGACGCCGATGGCTATGTTGAAGTGAAGACTCCACAATTGCTCGCCTCTAAATTCTGGGAGCAATCGGGACATTGGGAGAAGTTCCGCGAAAACATGTTCGTGGTGCCCGATGAAGCGCCCTCGGTTGAGGAAGGCGCGCCCATCTTCTCGGGCGAGGCAGATTTGTTGGCGCTTAAGCCAATGAATTGTCCGGCCCACATCCAGATTTTCAAGTCCGACCAGCGCAGCTATCGCGACCTACCAATTCGTATGGCGGAGTTTGGCTGTTGCCACCGCAATGAGGCCAATGGTGCCTTGCATGGCTTGATGCGGGTGCGTCAGATGACGCAGGACGATGCGCACATCTTCTGCCGCGAAGATCAGATCGGGGAAGAGACCAAGCGCTTTTTGAACCTGTTCAACCGCGCTTACACGGCATGCGGCCTGACCAATATTCATTATCGCTTGGCGACACGGCCGGAAAAGCGGGCTGGTACCGACGAGACGTGGGATAAGGCGGAAAAGGCCTTAGCCGATGCCTTGACCAGCGTGGGCGTGGATTTCGTCATCGCGGAAGGGGATGGGGCCTTTTATGGTCCGAAGCTGGAATTCCATCTGACCGACGCCATCGGCCGGACGTGGCAGTGCGGCACGTTCCAATTGGACTATGTGCTGCCCGAACGTCTGGATGCGGTTTATACCGGCGAAGACGGCCTGAAGCATCGTCCAGTGATGTTGCATCGCGCGGTATTTGGCACGTTTGAGCGCTTCATCGGCATCATGATTGAAAACTATTCCGGTGCTTTACCAACCTGGCTAGCCCCGGTTCAGGCGGTGGTTGCGACCATCACATCAGAAGCCGATGACTATGGGCACGAAGTAGCCGCGCGCTTTAAGCGGGCCGGCATTCGTGTTGAGACCGACCTGCGTAATGAGAAGATCAATTACAAAGTGCGGGAGCATTCGCTCGCCAAAGTGCCCGTCATGGCAGTCGTGGGCCGACGGGAAGCCGAAGAAGGCAAAGTCGCCCTGCGTCGCTTTGGTAGCCAAGCGCAAGAGATCATGACGCTCGATGAGGCGGTCGCGATCCTGACTGCAGAGTCGTTAGCCCCTGACTTGAAAGAGGCGCTTGCTTGAGTGCTGCCCCACTAGGCCCCAATCAAACCAGACCGATGGACCCCCGCGCGAAAATCGCGGGGGCTTTCGGCATTGCTTTTGGCTTTTTCGCCGGCACAGGTGTTTCGGGCCTGGCGATGAGCTTGGGGATCGCTGGCCTGTGGGGGTTGATTTACGGCTTGAGATCAGCCGGCAAGCCCCTCGATAAGGCGTTCGTCGCCGCATTGAAGCGGCATGGCGAGACGTGGCTAAGTCTGGGCCTGTTCAGTTTGTGGGTGCTGTCGACCTCACTTTGGTCACCAGCTGGAGATTTGGCTGCTGAGACCGTACGGCGGTTGGCGGCCGTTTGCGTCCTGGCGCCCATAGGCATCTGGGCGGTCTATGCGTGTCGCGGGGAAGATAGGCTGTTGGCGCAGCGGGCGATTGTCGCGGGTGTGTTTGTATCCTTGGGCATTCTCGCAAGCGAAGCCATCTCAAAATATGCGATGAACTCATTTGCTTCTCCCGAAAAAGAGCCGTTGGAGATTGCCGGAGATATGGGCCGGGCTGCTTCGGCGACCCTCACCTTATTCTGGGTCGCTTATGCCTGCCTTCATCAACAAATGTCCCACCCCCGCGTCCGCTTGGCCTTGGTTGGATTATCGATATTTGTTGCCTTTCAATTCGGTACAGATATCAATGCTGTTGGCTTTGCGCTGGGCACGATTGCAGCCCTCTTCGCCTTGAGCTTTCCGCGGCTTGCCATCGCCTTGGTCAGCGGCGGAGCGGCCATCCTGATCGCCGCTGCCCCTGTCATTTATCCCACGATCGCCCGTGTCGCTTTTGAATATCTGCCGGGCGACGAGATGCCATTGTCCTATGGCCGGCGGGCGCAAATGTGGGAGACAGCGGCCCAATATATTGCTCAAAAGCCCTTGACGGGTTGGGGATTGGGCGCTGGCAGCACCTTTGATACGCCAATCATGTATGGTGGCTTTGAGTGGCCAATCATCCAATTGCACCCCCATTCTGCACCCTTGCATATTTGGCTGGAAACGGGTGGCATCGGCGCCCTGCTTGCTGCTACGACCATCATTCTAGCGGGCGGTGTCGCCATTCGCGTGTTTGGCCGTTACCGCGTTGCGACTGCCGCTTTGGTCGGGGGATTGACCTTCCTCGCCCTCAATTGGGGCTTCAGCCATTCGGCGTGGCGAGAATGGGTTTGGACCAGTTTCGCCGCATTGATCGCTTTCTCCTTCACCTTGAGAAATCCACGTCGCTGGGCCACTGCATTGCGAGCACATCGTGGGGACTGAGGCCCGTATCAGCGCCATTGTTGTAACCTATCATAGCGGGGAAATTCTTCGCGCTTGCTTGAAAGGCCTTTTGGCCGCTCCGGCCTGCGCGGAGATCGTGCTCGTCAATAATGGCAATCCCGACGCGGTTTTAGAGGAACTGGCAAATTGGGCGGGGCGCGAGCCTCGTTTGAAGCTCATCACAGGGCATGGCAACATCGGCTTTAGTCGGGCTTGCAATCTTGGCGCGCGCGCGGCCACGTGCCCTGTCCTTGTTTTCGTCAATCCCGATTGTGTGGTCGAAACAGGGACGCTGGCCAAGTTGGCAGCTCTGGCAGATACGGATGTGGCAAGCCTTATTGGTGGCCATATTTGTGACGAGCAAGGTCTTGAACAACGCGGAGCCCGCCGCGGCACGCTATCGCTCTGGTCGGCCTGCGTCAGTTTCGCTGGGCTTGGGCGGCCGGGCCCAGAGGCAGGGATCTGGCGTGACTTTAACCGCAACCGCGAGCCTATGCCTGTCGCCCCGATAGAAGTCCCGGTTGTTTCCGGCGCATTAATGGCAACTCGGTCCGATTCGTTTTGGCGGATTGGTGGGTTTGACGAGGCTTACTTCCTCCATGTTGAGGACATTGATCTCTGCCATCGCTATGGTCTTGGTGGTGGCAAAGTCATGTTCGATCCAGCCGCGCGAGCGACACATATTGGCGGCACGAGTCAGGCAGCCTCTTGGCGTGTAGAAACCGCTAAGCTGCAGAGCTTTTTGTATTATTTTTGGAAATATGCACGTCCACCGTTTGGACATCTTTGCGTCCTCTTGGTCGCCCCTTTGCTGGCACTTGCGATTCTCAAACGGATTATCCGCGCAAAATAATGAGTTAACGCAGCGCGCTGCTTGATCTCCCCTTGATATTCCAAAAAATTGGACGCATGATTGTGTCAATAAGATTAGTCACATTCTTTTCTGTGGGGGATCGAGTGCGCACACGGAGATAAGGGGTACCTGATGCTAGACGACCATTCAGAACCAGTGCGCCCAATACGTGCATTATTACGCGGTTTAGAAGCGCTGCGCGCGCTAAACGGCCAAGACGGTATGACCGTCACAGAAGTGGCAGAGCGTGCCCGTGTTCCGCGAACGACCGCGTATCGAATCCTAGAAACCCTATGTCAGGGTGGTTTTGTGATTCGCGATGAAATGGATGATCGCTATCGCCCGACCTTGGCGGTGACCAATCTCGCCGAGGGTGCGCAGAACGAAGCCTGGATCCGGGAAGGGGCTTGGCCCTTGATTGCCACGCTGGGCAAGCAAATCCTTTGGCCCGTTGGAATTTGGACTTTGACCGGTTCTGATCTCACGCTGCGTGCGGCAACCGATCGGACCAGCCCGCTCGCCCTCAATCGCCTCACCAGTGGTGCCCATGCCGATCTTTTCGAATCCGGTGCTGGGCAAGTCGTGCAGGCGTTTGAAACCTCGCAGAAGCGCAATCTGCTCGAGGAAATCGGTCTTCACCGTCATGGACAAACGTCGCTGAAGGGGCAATTGGAAACCATCCGAACCCGCGGCTTTGCCTTTGATGCGAAGCCAGTCGGTGGCGAGATCAATATTGCAGTTCCCGTTCTGCGGCCTTCCGCTGGTGAGGGTCCAGAGGTGCTCGCGGCGGTGACGGTGCGCTTTATTCGCTCTGCGTTGAGCGATGATCGCGCGATTGGTGAGCTTTTGCCGAAGTTGCAGCATTTAGCGGCCGATATTCGCCAAGCCTATTTGGAATTCGCCCCACCCGCGGCGCAAGGACCCCGGTCTAGCGCTGGGGGCCGCTCGCCTGAATACGTTTAGGCGAAGCCACAACCTCGCCAATCTTCAGGGTCACGTCATCGCCCTTTGAATAATTGAGGCCAGCGAGTGGCGCACCGCGCCAAGCGACGCTTAAGCCCTTTTGGGCCAAGCCTTCGATCAGCGGGGCCTCAAATTGTGGGTCCGCAATGACTACAAGGCCAACCCCGGGCTTTGCCGCGGCGACAGCGGCTGTCACGCTGGATAATGCGGAATCGCTGCGGGTCAGGAAGATGAGGCTGGGCTCTTGATAGCCTGCACCAATCAAGGGGCCAGGCTGTCCAGGGGACAGGCGGGGGTGCAAACCCTCTTTGATCAAAGCGGCAGAAATTCGCTGACTCAAATCCAATTGCGGGATCGACGGCACAAATAGGCCTTTGATTGCAAGGCTGGCAACCATGGCGGTGCTGATCAAGGCCCCCGCCGCCCAACGGGATTGGCGGATCACCAACACCAGCGCGACAATCCCTGCTAGTCCGATGGCCGCACTTGCTTGCAGGGCATGGGTCTGCGCGCCCTCTGCAACGTCCTGTGCGAGCACAAGCGGTAGCGCCGTCATGATTAAGGTGCCAAAGGCCAAAATTGCGACACTAGTCCAACGCAGCCACGCTTTCTGCCAACCCGCACTGAAAAGCCCAACCGCCCCTAACAGCAAAACTGCGCCATGAACTGGCAGGGTATAATGGGCAAGCTTGGCTGGAGCTGCTTCAAACATCAGCCAACCAGGAACCAACCAAGCTAAGAGAAAGTGCACGCGAGTATCTTTGCGCTCTCGCCAGGCAGTCCAAAGAGCAAGCGGGATCAGGATGCTGCCGGGCCAGAAGATGACTGGCGACAAGAGTAGATGGGCACCCGGTGGGACGCTCTTATTCTCTGATTGTCCGGCAAGCTTCGGTGCAAGGTCTTGGCCCACAGCATCGAAGAAAAACTGGCCATTGGTTGCCTGCCAGATTGCGATATACCACGGCAGGACGATCGCCGCCGCCAGAAGCATCGACGGCCAATGCGCGGCGCGCTTTACCCAACCAAAGTCGCGCTCCCACACCAGCAGCATCAGTCCAGAAAGGATTACCAAGAGCGGTCCAATTGGGCCTTTGATCAAAGCCGCCATGCCAAGGCCAACCCACAGTGCCCAAGGTGTCCAATCTGCCGATCTGCCCGCCGAAGGTGACCGTAATTTCGCCAGCCCCAGATAAGCCAAGGCCGTAAAGCCAGCGAGCGCTGCATCTGTCTTGGCGATTCCCGCCTCGGTGGATAGCAAAAGCCCACAAGCAATGGCGATGCCTGCCACGAGGCCAACGCGACGGCTATAGAGAAGGGTCCCGATTTGAAAAACGCACAGCGCAGCTAAACCAGCGCCCAGTAAGGATGGGATACGAAAGGTCTGTATCGTTCGGGTTTCGGGTCCATGGAGTGGGCCTGCGGTCGCAGCCTGCAGCCAGTGAATGCCTATGGGCTTTTTATTCCGAGGCTCATCTTGAAAGCTGATGCGGATGAAATCACCGGTTTCAAACATCTGGGTGGTCGCTTGCACAAAGCGGCTCTCATCGCGGTCCAACGGCTGTAGCGCCAAAAAGCCCGGTAAAGCGCAAGCGAGCAAGACCACAAGGATCAGCGCGTGCGGTCGCCAGCCTTGGCAGAAAAAGTCGAGGAGGTCCAAGCGATAGCGATGCTTCTTCTGGGCTGGGACATCTTGGACTTGTTCAGACACGCCGGTTTCCTCAATCAAGCTGTGATGCGTCTATCGCAGCAAATCTCGCCAATCCCTCTAGCTACTCCGTCTGACTGTGGCAATTCACGTCGGATCGTTCTGCGCGCTAGGCGATTGGTGCGAATCCCGTTTCGTAATTCAGGCAATCCACCCTATGGCAAAAGTGGCTTAGAGGTTCTGATGTCAGACTTATATAAACACGATCTATCAATTGCGGTTCTGGTGCCCTGCTATAATGAAGGTGCAACCGTAGCGACTGTCGTCAAAGACTTTGCCGCAGCGCTGCCTGATGCGAAGATCTATGTCTATGACAACCGCTCGACCGACGACACCTTTGAGCGCGCCGTTGCTGCCGGTGCCATCGTGCGCCGAGAAGATCGACCCGGCAAAGGCGAAGTTGTTCGCCGGATGTTTGCGGACATTGAGGCCGATATCTATGTGATGATTGATGGCGACGCCACCTATCACGCGCCTTCGGCCCCAAATTTGATTGAGCTGATGGTTTCCACCCATGCCGATCTGGTCAATGGTGCCCGTGTGGACACGGCTGTGAAGGCCTATCGGCCGGGCCACCGCTTTGGCAATCGCTTGTTGACGGGCTTGGTCAGTGCCGTGTTTGGCCAAATGACCACGGACATGCTGTCGGGTTATAAGATTTTTTCTCGCCGCTTTGTGAAATCTTTTCCGGCCCATTCGCGCGGGTTTGAGATTGAGACCGAGCTGATGGTGCATGCGCTTGAGCTCCGCATGACCATCAAGGAACAACCAACCCCGTATGCCGAGCGGCCTGAGGGATCGATTTCCAAGCTCAATACTATTCGCGATGGCATCCGGATCGTGTCGATCATCGGCCTGTTTGTGCGCGAAGAAAGGCCACTGGCGGTTTTTAGCATCTTAGGCGTGGTGCTGGCGATGACAGCTTTGTTTCTGGGTATCCCGGTCGTGCTGGAATTTTGGGAGACTGGCCTCGTTTCGCGCTTCCCGACAGCCATTTTGGCCAGCGCTTTGATGATTACTTCGGTGATTTCTGTGTTTTCAGGCCTTGTCCTCGATACGGTGACGCGTGGCCGTCGCGAGGTAAAGCGCTTTGCTTATCTGGCGGCCCAAGACCGCCGCTTTCAGATCTAGACTGACCCCATAACAAAAACGCTTCCCTGCCAAGCAAGGAAGCGTTTTTTTTCAACCCTATGCCCGAAGGCAGGTTGTAGGATTACAGGCCAGCTTTCGCCAATTCGCCCATCAGTTCTGGCACAGCCGACTTATAGTCAGCAACCAAGCCATAATCGGCAATCGCGAAGATTGGCGCATCAGCATCTTTGTTGATGGCGACGATGACTTTGGAATCCTTCATGCCCGCCAAATGCTGGATGGCACCAGAAATCCCCACAGCCACATAAAGCTCTGGCGCGACAACCTTGCCGGTTTGGCCGACTTGGTAGTCGTTCGGCGCATAGCCTGCGTCCACAGCCGCGCGTGAAGCACCGACAGCAGCACCCAATTTGTCGGCCAAAGGCTCGATCACATTGTGGAACTCGTCCGCCGAACCCATGGCGCGGCCACCCGACACAACGCGCTTGGCACCGGCCAGTTCTGGACGGTCAGATTTGACGATCTCGGCACCCTTGAACGTGACAGCAGCCGAAGGCGCGCCAGCCGTGACGCTCTCTACCGAAGCAGAACCACCCGTGCCAGCAGCCGCAAAAGCGGTGGTGCGAACGGTGATCACCTTCTTGGAGTCCGAGGTTTCAATCGTTTCCAGCGCGTTGCCGGCATAGATTGGACGCACGAAAGTTGAGGCGTTCACGACTTCTTGGATTTCCGAGATGGGCGAAACGTCCAGGGCAGCTGCGATGCGGGGGGCCGCATTCTTGCCAGTTGCGGTGGCCGCAAACAAAACCGAGTCATAATTGGCCATCAGGGGTACCACGAGGCCTTCAACAGCTTCTGCCACGCCTTGATCAAAGGCTGCGCCTTCAGCGTGGAGGACTTTACGAACACCAGCAATGCCAGCGGCAGCCGCAGCAGCGGCACCCGCACCAAGGCCCGCGACCAAAACGTCGACGTCTGACGACAAGGCTAAAGCGGCTGTCACCGTCTTGTTGGTTGCGTCCTTCACAGACGCATTATCGTGCTCTGCAACAACGAGAACTGCCATTAGAGGACCCCTGCTTCTTTGAGTTTGCCGACCAATTGCTCAGCGCTTTCGACTTTGATGCCGCCAGCGCGCTTTGGTGGTTCGGTCACTTTCAATACTTTCAGACGTGGCGAAACATCAACGCCATAATCGCCGGTCGACTTGACGTCGATTGGCTTTTTCTTGGCCTTCATGATGTTTGGCAGTGAGGCATAGCGTGGCTCGTTCAAGCGCAAGTCTGCAGTGACGATGGCTGGCAAAGCCACTTCCAAGGTCTGCAAACCACCGTCGATTTCGCGGGTGACGGTCGCTTTGCCGTCGGCGATTTCGACTTTCGACGCGAAGGTAGCTTGTGGCCAGCCCAACAATGCAGCCATCATTTGGCCGGTAGCATTATTGTCGCCATCAATGGCTTGCTTGCCCATCAGAACCAATTCTGGCGCTTCTTCGGCGACAACGGCTTTCAGCAATTTCGCAACCGCCAGAGGCTCAAGGTCGTCATCGGTTTGGATTAGGATGCCACGGTCAGCACCCATCGCCAAAGCGGTGCGGATGGTTTCTTGCGCTTGTTGAGGACCAATGGAGACGGCCACAATCTCAGAAACGACGCCCTTTTCTTTCAGGCGCACGGCTTCTTCAACGGCGATCTCGCAGAAAGGGTTCATCGACATCTTGACGTTGGCCAAGTCCACCCCGGTTTGATCGGGCTTTACGCGGACCTTCACGTTATAATCAATGACCCGCTTAACGGGTACGAGGACTTTCATGGGGCGTCTCCACTGAGTGAGCTTTTGGTTTTAAAGGGGCAAGTTAGCCTAACTTGCCCCACTTTCCAATTTTCGTTTGTTTCAGGTCTAAATATGGACCGGCTTATAGAGCCGACCAGATTTATTTTGGTGCGGCTTCAGCGGCCGGTGCAGCGGCTGGGGCGGCGGCAGGTGCGGCACCTTCGGCAGCTGGGGCGGCAGCCGCACCTTCTGCAGGAGCAGCAGCTGGAGCTGCAGCGGCGGCGGCTGCTTGGGCAGGATCACGCGTTGGATCTGGCGCAGGCAAAGCAGCTGGCGAAGGCGACAAGGAGTGCAAATAAGCAACCAAAGCCACGCGGTCAGACGACTTGCCCATACCGGCATAAGCCATGGCGGTGCCTTTGATATAGCCTTTAGGAGCCTTCAAGAAATTATAGAGGCCATCATAATCCCAAGCTTTGCCATAGGCTTTCATCGCATCGGAATAAGCAAAGCCTGCATGGGTGCCAGCGGTACGGCCAAATACTTCATAAAGTGAAGGGCCTGTCTTATTGGCGCTGCCTGGCTCAACATTATGGCAGGACGAGCAGACTTTGTGCAGCTTGTCGCCTTGCGCAACCAATTCCGCAGTCTTGGCGGGGTCAGCCAAAACAGTTCCCCAGTCTGGCATCAGTTCTGGACCAGCAGCGGCTTCTGCGCCCCCGGCAGGTGCTTCGGCAACTTCTACTGGAAAGCCAACGGCTTCGTGATTGTTGGCATAAACCATATCGCCCAAAGTACGAAGGCCCATAATGCCCAAGCCGGTCGCCAAAACGGCGCCAGCTACCATGTTGAACCACAGATTGTTGCTGCTCATAACGGTGCTAATATCCCTGTTGCATCGCGACAGTCCTCAACCAAACCTCATTCTTTCAAGGGCGATTTGCGGACTTTGCGTATTAGATTGTCCTATGGCATGCGTCTAAGCGGCTTTCAACAGTTTGTGCTGTGGCACCGCGCAGACTTAGGCTCGCATTCTCAGGCTTTGGGCATTAAGAACGCCTCCTCGCAAAGGGTCATCACCATGTCGCAACCCCTTATCGTCATCCCCGCACGCTTGGCTGCAACCAGGCTGCCTGGCAAGCCTCTGGCCGATATCGCGGGCAAGCCGATGATTGCCCGGGTGATTGAGCGCGCGCTTTTGGCGGGCCTTGGCCCTGTCGCAGTCGCTGCCGGAGAGCCTGAGATTGTCGCCGCTGCACAGGCCGCAGGGGCTATGGCGGTGCTGACAGACCCGGATTTGCCCTCTGGTTCGGACCGAATTCATGCCGCACTGGCCGAATTAGACCCCGACGGCAGTTTCGATCCAATCATCAATCTGCAAGGCGATATGCCGACGCTTAATCCCGCTTTGATCCAACAAGCTCTCGCCGCACTGGAAGATGCCCCAGACGCCGCTTTGTCAACCTTGGTTTCCCCCAGCACGGATTCGGCGGAGCGGGCTGACCCCAATGTTGTGAAAGCGGTGGTTTCGTGGCCTGACGATCCTGCAGGGGGTGCGACAACGGGTCGCTGTCTCTATTTCACCCGGGCAGACGCACCAACGGGGCCTGGCCCCATTCAGCGCCATGTCGGCCTCTATGTTTGGCGGCGGCGCGCTTTGGCACGCTTTGTTGCAGCCGCCCCGTCGCCGCTGGAATTGCGCGAGAAGCTGGAGCAATTGCGGGCGTTAGAGCTGGGCATGACCATCGTGGCGCGCGCCGTTGATGAATTCCCCAAGGGCGTCGATACGCCAGAACATTTAGAAAGTGCCAGAGCTTGGTACCAGGAGCAGGAATCGTGAGCGACTTTGTTGAAGGTAAGATCGCCTTTCAGGGCGAATTGGGGGCTAATTCCCATGCTGCTGCTAAGGCGGCTTGCCCGTCTCTAGAGCCTTTGCCATGTCAGACGTTTGAAGACGCCTTTGCGGCGGTAGCCAGTGGCAAAGCCGTGCGCGCCATGATTGCGATTGAGAACACCTTGGCCGGTCGTGTCGGCGATGTGCACCATCTTTTGCCAGAGGCGGGCCTCTATATCGTTGGCGAATATTTTGCGCCCATTCACCACCAATTGGTGGGTGTCAAAGGTGCGACCTTGGCCGATATCAAAAAGGTCCGCTCGCATCCCATGGCGCTGGGCCAATGCCGCAAGATCATTCGTGAGCTGGGCGCAGAGGCCGTCAAAACCGCGGACACGGCCGGTGCCGTCCGGGAAATCAGCGAAATGGGCGACAAGAGCGTCGCCGCTTTAGGCTCTACTTTGGCGGCCGCCTTCTATGACTTGCCGATCCTGCGCCCGGATGTGGAGGATGAGCCCCATAATGCCACCCGATTTGTCATCCTCTCGGCCGCGCCAGACGATGCGGAGATGGAAGACGGCAAATGCATCACCAGCTTTGTGTTCCAAGTCCGCAACATTCCGGCCGCCCTCTATAAGGCCATGGGCGGGTTCGCGACCAATGGCGTGAACATGACGAAACTCGAAAGCTATCAGATCGGCGGCAGCTTTAACGCCACCCAATTCTATGCCGATATTGAAGGCCACCCGAACGAGCGCAATGTGCAATTGGCGCTGCAGGAATTGAAGTTCTTCTCGGCCGAGTTGAAAATCCTCGGCGTTTATAAGGCCCATGCATTCCGCAAGCTGGAACCCGGCACACCGGCCAGCTAAACACCGAAAGGCAGAGGCCATGAAGCCCCTATCGCCCACTTTGCGCAAAGAGGCCGTCACCTCGCTGGAGCAATTTTGTGACGAGCAATTTGACGAGCCCGTCGGCAATCTGGCGGTCGAGGCCCTGTTCGACTTCATGGTCGCAGAACTCGGGCCCCTTTTTTACAATCAAGGCGTCAAAGACGCCCAAGCCCGCATTCAAGGCGTGATCACCGACCTCGACCAAGAAGTCTATCAAGAGCCCTTCACCTACTGGCGACGGAAAAGGTGAGGGGGCTTAGTTCGCCGATGCCTTTAAAGCCTCTTCCGCTCGCATCATCCGCCAACCCCACAGCGTGAGGCCAAGCATCAGAGCGTTGGAGCCGAGATCGAGCGCCATCCAGCGGTTGAAGATGGGGATCTCAAAGACGAACCAATAATTGAAGACAAAAAACGGCACTAAGGCAAAGGCATAGATCAAGAAGGTCTGCGCATTAAAGCGGCTAAACCAGATGAAAAGCCCGCCCAAAACCGCCTGCGCGCCAAAGCAGCCGATCAGCAACGCACTGGTCGTACTCAAATGCTGAAACGGCGGATTGATCATCAACCCCTCCACCATATGCGGTGCCAGCAAGCACCACCCGCCAAGGATAAGATAGGGCAGCGCAATTAGTCGTTGGATATGAAGGGGCTTTATCGTCATCATAGGGGCCACCCTGTGCAGTGCGAAGCCATGGTCTGGCGGGATTGAGAACCGACTATACTTGAAAGTCAGCCTCGATGCGAAGTTAATCCGCATTGCTTTGGGAAATAATCACCCCGTGTAACCAAGTCCAAACTACCCCCGTATCCTCCTGCAAGACACCACAGGAGGCCACGGCCATGAAGATTAAGAACATTGCGGCTACGGCCATTTCAGTTTTTGGAGCAGCCATCTTTCTCGATAGCTTGCGCTATAAATTCACCGACCACCCCAAGACCCAAGTGATTTTCGGGGCCTTGGATGGTTGGGCAAGCTCTTTGGGTTTGCCGGGGCTGTTTGCTCACACCGGTCTCTTCAGCCAATATGTGATTGGTTCGGCAGAGCTGTTGGCGTCCACCTTATTGATCGTGGGCCTCTTACCCCGATTGCAGCGTTTAAATGCGCTGGGGGCCATGATTGCCTTTGCGGTGATGGCGGGCGCGGTCAGCTTCCATTTGTTCACGCCCTTGGGCATTGACCCGAACCATGATGGCGGTGGCTTGTTTGCTGCAGCTGTGACTTTGCTGACAGGCTCTGTCGTACTGATCGGGCTTCGCTTGCCAGACATCTTGGGGCTTCTGGGGGATTTGCGCCGCGTCTTTGTGGCCGATGCACCCATGAGCCCAGAGCCCACCCCTATGACTCAAGCAGCGATGTAATCCACGCACCGCGTTTTTTCCCCCGCCAAACCCCTATCAAACATCTCATTCACGGACAGGATTCCCGCCATGAAACCCCTTAAACTTGCCTTGATTTTCGCCCTTGCCCTTAGCCCACTGGCCATCGCCGGACCTGCTCTGGCCGATAAAGCCCCCGTCTGGACCAGCTTTGGTTCCAACGTCGCCATCAAGGGCTATGATCCGGTGGCCTATTTCACCGCTGGCAAACCTGTGCAGGGCAATGCAAAGTTCAAGGTCAATTATCAAGGTGCAGAGTTTCAATTCTCCAGCGCTGCAAATCGCGACGCCTTTGCCGCAAACCCTGCGCGCTATGCCCCGCAATTTGGCGGCTATTGCGCCTGGGCCGTTAGCCAAGGCTATACCGCCGGGATCGACCCCAATGCTTGGGCCATTGTCGGCGGTAAGCTTTATCTGAATTATAACAAGGAAGTTCAGACTCGTTGGCAGCAAAATACGGCTGGCAACATTGCTGCTGCCAACCGTAACTGGCCGACTGTCTTGAAGAAATAAGAGCGGCTAAAGCACTTAGGCTGCGTCGGTGGCGTCGTCCTTCAGGGCCTTAGCAAGGTCCAGAAGGCGGCGACGTGGACGTTCACCCAGACGGTAATAAGCGCGGATCAGTTCCAGCGTTTCCTTCTGACGCAGAACTTCGGGTCCGATCTCATCATCATTGGCTGGCGGCTCATTAGCAGCCGTCAGAGTGGCCAAGCCATCATAGAAATATTGCACCGCGATCGAGAGCGCGCCGGCCAGTTCAAACAAGCGGCTCGCGGTAATGCGGTTGGCACCACATTCATACTTCTGGATCTGCTGGAAGCGAATGCCCACACTGTCGGCCAATTGCTGCTGGGTCATGCCCATCAGACGACGGCGACGTCGTAAGCGGCGGCCCACATGTAGGTCGATTGAATTGGCCATCTAGTCCTCCTGGTCGTCAAAATCAGAAGCGTCGGGCCACCGGAACGATCCGAAACGGGACGGCCAACGCTGTTACGATGGGTAGATTGCAAGGGCCATGCCGCTGAAGTGTGTGGTTTGCAGCACAAGGTGCTTGCCGTAATCGCGCCTCGCGCTTAGCTTGCTGCAACTGCGAAGAAAGCAGTTAGATATCAAAGGGCAGGTCTTTCCATCAAATGGCACAAATCAAAACAATTGGCGTTGTTGGCGCGGGTCAAATGGGGAATGGCATTGCCCATGTAGCGGCTTTGGCAGGATATGATGTCTTTCTGAATGACATCTCCCAAGAGAAGCTAGACATGGGTCGCTCCCTGATTGAGCGCAATTTGACCCGCCAAGCGGCCCGCGGCCTGATAAAAGATGCCGAAATCGCTCCGGCTATGGCCCGCATCGTGACGACAACGGCGATTGAAGACCTATCTGCCATCGATCTGGCCATTGAAGCGGCCAGCGAGAAGGAAGACGTCAAGCGCGCGATCTTCAAGTCACTCTGTGCCATTGTGCGGCCAGACACGATCTTGTCGTCAAATACCTCGTCGCTGTCCATCACGCGGCTTGGCTCTTCCACCGATCGGCCAGAGCGGTTTATCGGCCTGCACTTTATGAACCCGGTGCCAATGATGAAGTTGGTGGAAGTCATTCGTGGCCTCGCTACCAATGAAGAAACCTATGAAGCGGCCACCCAAGTGGTCACCGCCATGGGCAAGACCATCACCAATGCCGAAGATTTCCCCGCTTTTATCGTCAACCGCGTCTTGATCCCGATGATCAATGAAGCCGTCTATACCTTGTATGAAGGTGTTGGCACGGTGGAAGGCATTGATAAGGCGATGCGCTTGGGTGCCAATCACCCCATGGGCCCGCTGGAACTGGCTGACTTCATCGGCCTCGACACGATTTTATCGATCATGCAGATCCTCAATGAAGGCTTGGCCGACACGAAATATCGCCCCTGTCCGCTTTTGGTGAAATATGTCGAAGCTGGCTGGCTCGGCCGCAAGACCGATCGCGGCTTCTATGATTACCGCGGCGAGACCCCAGTCCCCACGCGGTAAGTTTCAGAATTCCAAATGTTGTCTTTCCCGATGGCGTCAGCCGATCTGGGAACTTGTGCCGCAGACTCACGGAGCTCTTCGCTGACACTTCGGCTGGGATGACGGCGGGGGGGGAACGGAGCGCGCAACAAAAGTTGCGCTTATCCTCGCGTTTGCATGCGCAGCTCGTGCTGCGCGGTCCTTTTGGTGGGTTTTCTGTCTAGAAGCGTTT